>JAQBPQ010000254.1 GCA_028287445.1 Cohnella sp. | reverse complement strand
TGCGCTCTGACGCCGGATTGCTGCATGACCGCAGGGACAGATCGGCGAAGCACCTCCAGGTAATCATCCGGATGCTGCAGCGCCCAATCCGGCTCCAATCTGATGCCGGAGCCCGGCAGCATTTCGTCGATCACGCCGTGGGGATAGGGTGTCACATGTTCCGCAATTTCCGAGCCGTCAGACAGATCCACCAGTACGGCACGCCCGGATTCCGTTCCGAAATCGACGCCGATCGCATATTTATTAGGCATGAATAAGAACCTCCTGACCGATTACGCTTCATTTTGAAATGGTTTACTGCTTCTCTTGTCCATAGTAAGCTTTGGGTCCGTGTTTACGCAGGAAATGCCGATCGAGAAGCGCCTGATCCATGGCCGGTGCTTCCGGATTCAGCGCGAACGTGTGCAACGCCATTTTCGCTACTTCTTCCAGAACGACGGCGTTGTGCACCGCTTCATGCGCATTTTTCCCCCAGTTGAATGGGGCATGGCCATGGACCAGCACCCCGGGCATGTGGAGAGGATTGGTATCGCGCAATGCTTCAGCAATAACATGACCCGTTTCCTGCTCATACGCACCTTCAATTTCGCTTCTCGTCATCTTGCGCGTACAGGGAATCACGCCGTAATAATAATCCGCATGAGTTGTCCCCAGCGCCGGGATCGGCCGGCCGGCCTGCGCCCAGCTCGTCGCCCAAGGCGAATGGGTATGCACGATCCCCCCGATGCCTGCGAAAGCTTTATACAGAACCAAATGGGTAGCGGTATCCGAGGAAGATTTAAGCTTGCCCTCGATGATGTTTCCATCCATGTCGACGACGACCAAATCATCCGCCTTCAACACTTCATACGGTACGCCGCTTGGTTTAATGACAACCAGCCCCGACTCTCTGTCAATTCCGCTGACATTGCCCCATGTAAAAGTAACAAGCCCATATTTTGGAAGGTCCATATTGGCCTCCCAAACCTCATGTTTCAAGCGCTCAAGCAAATGTTCGCTCTCCTTTCTTCATCATGTCCATACAATACCATATGCATATTTTATATTTGTACGTACATATTTGTCACGCCCTATTTAGCACAAAAAGATCTTGAGCTTGGTCATCCCTGTTCTGACATTTATCTGATGAATGCTTTGGTGGAGTCCCGCACGATGAGCTCCGGTTGGAACACGACGTCCCTTATTTTGCCGGACACTTTTCCTTCAACCATGTGGATCAGCATTTCCGCCGCCCGCGCACCCAGTTCGGCTTTCGGATGCGTCACGGTCGTCAGTTTGATTTCCGTTGCGGTAGCCAGAAACGAATCGTCGAAGCCGACGACGGACAGATCATCCGGAACCCGCAAGCCCATTTGGCGGGCAGCCTCCAAAAGAAGAACCGCAAGCTCATCGTTGTAGCACACGAAGCCGGTCGGCCGCGACGGCGCATCGCTGAGCATTTCCTGCGCTTGTTCGTACGGCTTGGTCCGTTTGTTTTCTGTCGTATAGTGAACCACCGATTCGGGTAACACCGGTATTTTCAGATCGTGATGTGCCCGAAGAAACCCCCGAAGACGTTGAGTTCCTTGGAGATCGTCCGTTTTGAAAAAGCCGGCGATTTGCCGATGACCCAGCTCAATCAAATGCTTCGCCGCCAGGTATCCGCCCCGTTCGTCATCCACCTTCACGCACGGGCAATCCAACTCTGCATAACGTTCATTCAGCATGATGTATGGAATCTGAAAATAGTCAAACGCCAAATAACAGTCGAGATTCGGATTGCCCAACGCGCTTTTGGTCGGCTCGATGATCAAGCCCTGGACTGCGCTTGTTCTGAGCATGACCAGGTTCTCGCGTTCCTTGGCTTTGTCGTTGTCCGTGCTGGAGACAATCATGTGGTAACCGCCGGCCCGCAGTACAGATTCCGTTCCTTGGACGATCTGCGGGAAAATATAATCGGAAATATAGGTGGTTATGACACCGATCGAGGGTGCATCAGAAGCTTTCCGATCGGGTCTTCCGGATACGTAAGTGCCGCTTCCCCGCTTCCGGTTCAGCCAGCCTTCCTGCACAAGAGAGCCCAGCGACTGCCTTACCGTCTGCCGGCTCATACCCGACAGATCTGCGATTTCATGTTCGGTCGGCAACTGATCATTGGGCTTGTAACGGCCTGATTGAATCCATCCGAGAATTTCTTCCTTCAGTTGTTCGTGCTTAGGTTTGGTCTTATTGCTCAAAAGGTCTGGCCCCTCAATGATCAGGTTTCCGTCTATTTTAACATGATTAAGGAAAAGAGAAAATATGTACGTACAACATCTCGATAATTTTAACAGCGGTTATAATAAAAAAATCCCTTGCTGCGCAAGGGATTCCACTACTTCACTCTCCTGCCCCGGCTCCAACCGGCACCCAGATTGAACCCTGACTGGCGCTTTCTACGCATTTATCGACGAATACCACTCCTTGAAGTCCCGCTTCGACCGAAGGAAAATCAAGATCGCCGGCTTCCAGGGGAAGTCCCGCCTTCTTTTTGAGCAGCGCGTTCGAAAACGACAGATAAATATTGGCGAACGCCTCATACGTCCCTTCCGGATGACCGCCGGGGATGCGGCTGTATTTTGCCGCGGAATCGAATAAGGGATCTCTGCCGCGCGAAATCAGT
>JAQBPQ010000247.1 GCA_028287445.1 Cohnella sp. | reverse complement strand
GGCGTAAAGCTCGTCGGCATTACGTCCATGAATTATGCCACTTGGGTCAATGCCAAACATTCGACTGGAAAAAAGCTTTACGAGCTTTCCGACGTCGTGATCGACAATATTTGCGAAGTGGGCGATGCGATCGTCGATGTGCCCGGAATGAACGGTAAAATTTGTCCGACAACCGGTATCACTGCAGCACTGATCGTGTGGCTGCTATGCGCTCAAGTGGTTGAAAACATGCTGGACCAAGGTGAAAAACCGGACGTGTTTCTCAGCATGAATCTTCCCGGAGCGACGGAGCGAAATCAATCGGTCGTTCAGGACCAATTCAAATGATGGAGGAATGGCCGTGCAAATCAATCGTTATTTTCAGGCTGTCAGAGATGTATTGGATAAGGTTCAGGAAACGCAAAATGAAGCGATGAGTCAAACGGCGTGGTTGCTGGCCGATACGGTGGAGAGAGGGAATTCGATTTACATTACCGGCTGCAGCCACTCCAGCATATTCGCGCAGGAGGTATTCTACCGGGCCGGCGGGTTCATGCTGATGAACCCCATCTTCCTGCCGGGTATGACGTTGGAGGTGTTTCCCCCAACCCGCACGTCTAAAATTGAAAGAATCACCGGTATTGCGGAAGCGGTACTTTCCGAGGCGCCGATCCGCCAAGGGGATGTGCTGATCATCGCCTCCATTGCCGGACGAAACGCTGTTCCAATCGAACTGGCTTTATGGGCCAAAGCGCATGGCGTGAAAGTCGTCGCCCTCACTTCAATGAATTATTCCGGTCATGTGGAAAGCCGGCATTCCAGCGGCAAACGGCTGTTCGAGCTGGCGGATATCATCCTCGACGTATTTTGCGAGAAGGGAGACGCTGCTTTGGCAATAGAGGGATTGCCGGTCAAAACGGCGCCTACCTCCACGGTTGCCGGCATTACGATCATGCACGCCATTATTTCCCAAACGATCGAAAACTTGATTCAACGGGGCATCCAACCTCCCGTCTTTCTTTCCGGCAATTTGGACGGCGCAGACGAGCAGAACAAGCAGCTGCTGGAGCGGCACAGAAGTCAAATCCATTATAGGTAGAGGTCATAAGATGACGGGATCGGTTCGGAATTTCAAGTTGATCGCCTTGGATTTGGATGGAACGACCATTGACCGCAGTTTAATCGTTAGCGATCGGAATCTCCGGGCTGTGCAGCGCGTCATCGGTCAAGGCGTCATTGTCGCGGTGGTCACGGGAAAAATGTTTGCAGCGGCCCTGCCCATTGCGGAATCGTTCAAGGGAGCCGCCTATTTGTTTGCCAGCAACGGAGCTAACGTGTACGATCTTAGAGCTCAAATGGATCTCGCGTCTTACCCTCTTCTGCCGGAACATGTGATATCCATCGTAAAGACGATTGAAAAACATGACGCGCTATACAGGATCTACACGCGTGACGCGATGTTTGCGTCCAAGGAGTCTCATTTGGTGGACTCGATTCGCAGGGATTATCCGAATTTGCCTGTAGTGATCGGCCGTATTCCCGAAAATCAAACTTACTATAAAGTTTACGTGCAGGACGACGATCCGAAGTTGGCGGCGATCATCGAGGATCTCCGATCAGTCCCCCTTCAAATTCACCCTAGCGACAATCATAATATCGAAATCACCAGCTTGCGGGCGAACAAAGGGGAAGCTCTCCGTTTTCTGAAGCATCATCTCAATCTATCCATGGAATCCGTCCTCGCCATCGGGAACCATGACAACGATTTGCCGATGTTTGCGGAAGCGGGCTACTCCATAGTTGTCAACAATGCACCGTTATATGTGCAGAAGAAGGCGGATATGGTTACCAAGCACTGCGAGGAGGATGGCGTTGCGCATGCCATTGATGCCTTGTTCCGTCATTCGTGATGTGGTAAGTTAGACTTCCTGCTAGAAAGAGCGATTGGACGGGAAATCCACCAGGAACACCGGATATACCATCTGGGATCAGACATCTGAGGAGTGAACGAGCTTGAACAAAGGTTTAATCTCCATGCTAATGCTGTTGGTCAGTATTTTCACGGTCGGTTCATCCGGATCCGCTACAGCACAAGCGAACACCAGCCATCCTTATGTCATTTGCATTGATCCGGGACATCAACTCAAAGGGAATAACCAACTGGAACCGATCGGGCCGGGCTCATCCGTCAAGAAACCCAAAGTCAGCTCGGGAACGCGCGGAGTCGTCACGAAGAAACCGGAATATGTATTGAATCTAGAGATCTCCTTAAAGCTCAAAAAGGAACTCGAAAAACGCGGCTATAAAGTAGTCATGACACGTGAAAAACATGATATAAACTTAAGCAACAAGCAGCGTTCCGATATCGCCAACAAAGCCAAAGCCGACCTGTTCATTCGAATTCATGCGGACGGCAGCAACTCTCCGAAGACGGAAGGATTTAGTGTTTTATATCCAGCCCAAAACAACAAGTACACCAAACCGATCTACGCCAAGAGTAAGTCGGCATCCGAGTTCATCTACAATGAAATGAAACACACCACGAAAGCCAAGTCCAAGGGCGTAGTGCCGCGCAGCGATTTAACCGGATTTAACTGGTCGAAGGTGCCGGTGACATTGGTGGAAGCGGGTTTTATGACTTCTCCCAGAGAAGATAAACGACTGTCCGAATCCTCATATCAGAACCTCATCGTGAAGGGTATTTCGAACGGTGTAGACCAATTTTTCAGCAAAAAATAAGGGTCATCCCAACATCGCTGCGAAGCGATGTTTTTATTATGGCCGGGCTGGACAGGATAATGCTGGAACCCCGACGGGTCAAAATGTGCAAAAGGGTGAACAGCTATGAATGCAGAGGCAATCGTTGAGCAAATTCGGAAACGCGCCGTACGGCTGGATAGCTCCGATGATTTGGATGTAATGGTTCGTGCGATCGGGGATGCTGATTTGGTGCTGCTTGGGGAGGCTTCACACGGCACCTCGGAGTTTTATATGCTGCGTGCAGAGCTTTCCAAAAGGCTGATCCGCGAGAAAGGCTTCTCCTTTATCGCGGTGGAAGGCGATTGGCCGTCTTGTTATGCACTCAACCGGTACATCAAAGGTTATGACGGAGCCGCGGAAACTCCCCGCGATGCGCTGCGCGACTTCAATCGCTGGCCGACATGGATGTGGGCGAACCGCGAAGTGACGGACCTCGCCGAATGGCTCCAAGAATATAACGGACAAACCGGCGAGGAGGGGCGGAAGGTCGGTTTCTACGGCCTCGACGTATACAGTTTGTGGGAGTCGATGGATGAGATCGTCCGTCATCTCGAGAAGACCGGAGCCCGCGAATTGGAAGCGGCCAAAGAAGCCTTCGCTTGTTTTGATCCGTACAGCCGGGATCCTCAGACGTATGGGGTGTCTGCGGCGTTTTTGTCGGAGGGCTGTGAGGAGGAAGTGCTCCAACTTCTAAGGGAGTTGCAGGCGAAGAGGAAGCGTGATGACCGCGACAGTGAAGCCGCACTCAGTGATGAGCTTAATGCTTTGGTTGCGGTGAATGCGGAACGCTATTATCGCTCTATGGTGCGAGGAGGCAACGACTCGTGGAACGTTAGGGATCGACATATGGTGGAAGCACTCCACCGAATCACCACTTTCCACGGTACGGGTGCCAAAGCGATCGTTTGGGAGCATAACACCCACATCGGGGATGCTCGTGCTACGGATATGGCTGCCGAAGATATGGTCAATGTCGGCCAATTGGTGCGCGAACAGTATGGGATGGACCGTGTCTATGCCGTGGGATTCGGTACAAACCGAGGAACCGTGATTGCCGCGCGCGAGTGGGGCGGAGCGATTGAACGAATGACGGTACCTATTGCACGAACGGACAGCTGGGAGGATCTGATGCACCGTGCGAATGAGTATGATCAGATGCTGCTGTTCGATCGGGACAACGAAGCCTTCGACCAGGTGGTTGGCCACCGGGCTATCGGTGTTGTGTACCATCCCGAGCGGGAGCGCGGCAATTATGTGCCGTCACGGATGGCGCGTCGGTACGATGCTTTCGTCTACGTCGAGGAATCCAATGCGGTCGATCCGCTAGTCCAGGAGATTTTACACGTGTAATTCAAGACCGAAGTACGTTTTCTCTATCGTAAATGAGTAGGATTTAATGAGACCATGGTGAATTCGTAACCATGGTTTCTTCGCGTCTATGATACAATGTAGCAAGCAACCGCCTACATCATAAAAAAGGAATTGATCCGATGCGCCGATGGGTTCGACTTTCCTTCACCTCACTATTTGCTGCCGTTTTGTGCTTTTCCGTCTATTTTACCGCCGCTCTTAATGCCCATACCGCTTCTGCCGCTTACTCACCTAGCCATCCGAATGCGATCACTGCTCTGCAAGCGGATTTGAAGTCTCACTTGGACTTGCGAGAACAAGCCTTTACCTTGAAATATAAGGGACAGACGAATGGCTTGTCCTCTCAAATGGACAAAGCGGTGCATGCGATCCTCGGCGCCGACGACAGCTTAGGGTATACGGTTTCTTCCTATCGGTGGAATACCTCCTTCACCCAGAACGAAGCCTCAATAAAGGTACAAGTCGCTTACTGGGAAAATGCCAAACAAACCGCTTACGTGGTTGCCCAAACGAAACAGATTGCCCAGCAGATAATCAAGCCAGGCATGAACGCGCATGAGAAGGTCAAAGCAGTTCATGATTGGGTCCTGCTGCACGTAGCCTATGACACCAGTTTGGTTCAACACTCGGCTTATGCGGCGCTCATGGGCGGACGAACGGTCTGCCAAGGGTATGCGTTGCTTACTTACCGTTTGCTCAATGAAGCCGGGATTCCTAACCGTATTGTGGAAGGAACGGTGTCCAGCGGCCTGCATGCTTGGAACCTGGTGAATCTTGACGGCCAATGGTATCATCTGGACACGACGTTTGATGATCCCGTTCCGGATTTAAGAGGACGCACAACTTACTATTATTATTTGCTGACAGACCAACAGATGCGCAAAGACCATCGGTGGACCAAAGTGTACCCGGCAGCCGTAACGCCGTACGCTAACACGTTAACCACGCTGAAATCCACGGATCCTGCCAAAGCTGTCTTCTATGAAAGCCTTGAGCAGTCGCTTGGATATGCGTTTTTAAAGCCCGAAAATACGGTCAAAAATACAGATCAACTAGCCGCGAAAATCGCAACCGCGATCGAAGGCGGCAAAAAGGCCATTCGAGTCCGTTGGACCGGCAGTTCAAGCAGTTTGAATTTGCAGCGGTTACTTGACGATGTTCCCGGGCTCTCAACTGTGAAATATACCAAAACGCCATTCCCGCATGGGAATCCGGGAGACGTCATTCTTGAAGTGCAATTTAAATAACAGTGAAAGGCTGCCCGGACCATTGTCCGGGCAGCCTTTCACTGTTATTCATGATGATCGCGTATATGGTTTTCCTTCTCTTTCTCTTTCTCAGAGGAATTATGGAACAAAGGAGATAGAACGGGCATTCCGATTTGTTGAATTTGGGATCAACGAGAAAAATATGAGAGAACAAAATAAGTCGGAATGAAGAAAGTTTACAATTTTAACAATTCCTTCTTCTCCGTTAACAAATAACGTGTTAATATATTTCTTGTGCCTAATTTTACCAAAGGCATTCATCTATTCCATTCACCAAAGGAGCGTCAACATGTCAAAGAAGGTTAGTTTATTTGTTCTGGTTTTCGCCTTGGTCATGACGTTGGCAGGTTCCGCATTCGCAGCGGATCCCGCAACAGACTCGCAGTCATGGTCGGTTTCAGTCGGTAAGGAAACGGCTTCTACGTCGCTTGACTCCATGTTCCCGAAAGTTCTTTATATCCATGAGGGCGATAAAGTCACCTTTACCAACGGTGCACACGCTACTCCTCACACCGTAACTTTCTTAGTAACAGGTCAAGCGCCTCTGACGCCCGGAGATCCTAAATCCGAAGCTCCTACCGCAGCAAGCGGTGTGTCGTGGGATGGCAAAACGCTCCTCAACTCCGGAATTCTGCCGCCAACGAAAACTTTTGACATCACGTTTAGCGCAAGCGGCGTATTCAACTACTACTGCGTTCTTCATCCGATGATGACGGGCACGGTCGTTGTTCTCGCCAAAGGCTTGGCTATTCCAAGTAATGTCGAGCAGGCAGCTGCCGCTAAGGCTCAGGAGAATGAACTTCTTTTGCAAGCCAGTGAGATGGACGGCAACGTTGCCGCTTCCTATATAGCGAATGCAGATGGCTCCTTGTCTTACAAAGTAGGTATGGGTTCCCCTCACACCACGATGTCCCATAACAGAATGATTCCGGATCTGGTGGTCGTGAGCGAAGGAGATTCTGTTGTTTGGACGAATCTCAGCGCTTATGAGCCGCATCTCGTTACCTTCAACAAACCGAAAGACATGAACTTCTATGAGAAAATGGGCTTAAATCCGCAAATGCTTGGACCGTCTGGCGGCAATGTGTTTAACGGTACCGGCTTTACGAACTCCGGCATGGTAATGCCAGGCCTGTCTTACCAGTTGAAATTCACCAAAGCCGGTTCCTACTCCTATGAGTGCTACCTGCATTCGGGTTCCAAAATGACCGGAACGGTCGTTGTCGTTGCCAAAAATGCAGTGAAATTGGTCCTCAATGGCAAAGCGGTTTCCGATTCGGCGAAAGCAGAATGGAAAAACGGCAGCCTGAATGTTTCCGTTGATTCGTTCGCGAAAGCGTTGGGCGGATCCGTCACGACGAACGCGAAGTTGAAAGCTACGGTTGTTACAGTAGGCACAGCAGGCAAACTGCCTGCGAAAGTGCAGAAAGCTGCCGGTCTTGTGGTAATCGTGAACGGTAAGCAACTGCAAACAGCCGGTTACTCGATTAAAGGAGCCGGTTATGCGTCTGTGGAAGAAATCGTTCGCGCGCTTGGCGGATGCTACGCTTGGAATGAAGCAACCCACACCTTGATGGTGACGGTTGAGGCATCCGGAGACATGATCCAAATGGTCATGTGATCGGTCGATTTATCGCTTAACCATAGAAAGGGAGCCGACAATGCTCCCTTTCTTTTCATTTGATCATGAGAAAGGCGAGGGATTCCAAGAATGAGAAAAATGCGTCACCGTTTCACGAAGTTGGTTCTGTTTATTACCGTAATCCTGATCGCTCTGATCCAGAATGGGCCCATCGGTCATGCCGGGGCGGAAACTCCAGTCGTCAAAAAGTTTCAATTATATGCCACGGATGGATACTTAACGCTGCCGGACGGCAAAGAAGTTTATATTTGGGGATACAGCTTGAAGAATGAACAAGGCAGCGCCAGTTATCCGGGCCCTACATTGGAAGTAAATGAAGGCGATCAAGTAGAGGTCACGTTAACGAATATCGGGACGTTGAAAAAGGGCATTAAGCGTTTGGCCCACACGATTCATTGGCATGGAATGGACACGGATCAGCAGAATGACGGGGTTCCGCATACGTCACCCGCCATCCAGGTAGGTGAAAGCTTCACTTATCA
>JAQBPQ010000244.1 GCA_028287445.1 Cohnella sp. | reverse complement strand
CACAGATCACCGTGGCCATAACAGGGTTTCTCATATATTGCATTATCGTAGTGAGCTTCCGAGAAGGGATTACGGGTGCGCCATTTTTTGTGTTAAGAGTAAGATTGTCCTTGTCACTAGATGACGTTCCATCAATTTCGCTGACTTTCTCCGCTTTTTTAATATCGGCAGTATCTCTATTGTCTCTTACATAAACAATCGCTAACGGAATGAACACACAGCCCATCGTAAACATGATCCAATAAGCGTTATTCCAATCCAACCAGGTTTTGTTGCTGACAAAAATCGGTGTAATAATCGCCAAGCCAAGAGATCCCGCGCTGCCCAACACAACAAGCGCCTTTGCGCGATGATGGACAAACCAATTGTTGACCAGCACATAGCTCGTCGATGCTCCAATACCTGCTAAGCCGGATAGTAGGCCAAACCCACAATAGTAGCCAATCGGATTCCGTGTGAATAAAAAAAGCGTCGTCGAAAGTGTGCCTAGTATACCGCTTACAATCAATACCTTTTTATAACCAAAACGATCCGTTAGCCATCCGCCAATAGGCGCACAAATCGCCCCAATAAAAATACTCGTCGACCATGTGAAGCCAAGGAACCCTCTCCCGACATCTAAAAAACTGGCGATTTCTTGCTGATAATAAGCCGCAACGAAACGGCCCAACGACCCGATAAAGCCAAATACCCAAAGAAAAATTAAAATGAACCAAGCATATTTCTTCTCTTTAAACCACATGTTTCACCACTCCTAAAAATTAAAAAGAGCAGTTGAATGGAATCATCAAGTACTCTGCCCAGGCAACGGGCTAAAAACATATCTATGTGCTCACTCATGGTTACCCACGTTCCGCCAGTTCACATACCCACTTATTTACGAACTTCGTTTTTTGCACCGATACAGAAGTATTCGCGAACACGCCTATGTTTACCTGTTTGCATCTAAAAGCCATGGGTAGAAACGACAAAAGCCCGCACGCTGCGGACTTTTGTCGTTTCTATCCTATTCCATCAATCCCCGTCTACACTTGCATTCCCTTTTTCAGCCACTCCGCAACCGTAACCACTCGCTTGGCCTGATGCATCACCGCTGCTTGTACATCCTCTTTCATCTTCCCGTCTTGATCCACGGAAACGCTTGTGCCGTAAGGGTTGCCACCTGCAGCAAAGACAGATTGGTCGGTGTAGCCGGGCGACACCACGATGGCTCCCCAATGGTACATCATTGTATAAAGAGACAGGATGGTCGCTTCTTGTCCGCCGTGCGGGTTCTGAGCGGAAGTCATGGCGCTAACGACTTTGTTGATCGTTTTGCCCTGTGCCCAAATCCCGCCGGTCGTGTCCAGGAATTGTTTCATTGGAGCGGCCATGTTCCCGTAACGAGTCGGCACGCTGAATATGATGGCATCGGCCTGCACGAGATCGTCCGGTGTTGCGTTTGGTACATCCTTTGTTGCTTCGCTATTCGCCTTCCAAGCGGCATTCGAGTCGATGATCGATTGGGGTGCGAGCTCCTGGACTTTGAACACCTTCACTTCCGCTCCCACCTGTTGTCCACCTTCTTGTGCCCACCGTGCGAGTTGATGGTTCGTGCCTGTCGCGCTGTAGTAGAGAATCGCCAATTTCACTTGTGACATATATCCTTTCCTCCCTATCGTTTCGTTTCTCGGTCATCCTCTTTTAACGCTCCAAATGTCGTTTGAACCACGGACCCCAATTGTTCTTTGTTTCTCACTTTGATACAGTAGAGTCATCTTTTCGACATGAGGAGCCTATATGGACATTCATAAAATAGGATTACGAAACATGCTGTTAATGGTCACCTTTCTGCTTGTCGCTGGTTGCAGCTCAGCCGCCAGTGCGGATACAAGTCCTTCCCCTCACTCCACTAACAACGGAAAAGAATCTCACCAGACCCAACCAACCAAAACTGCATCAAAATCTGAAAGAACGCCCCCCTCCAAACTGGAAAAGGTCGCCTTTTTCAGCAAAGCGCTCGGTAAAAAGATGCGTCTAAACATATATTTACCGCCTGGATACGATACAACCCGAAAATATCCTGTTCTGTATATGCTGCATGGTTATTTGGGAACGGAATCGGCGTGGATGCCCGAAATGCAGCTCGACAAAGCCGCCGATCGGCTCATCACCGAGAGCCGCATCGATCCGCTCATTATTGTCGATCCGGAACTGGACAACAGCTATGGGCTGAACTCCGCGGACAAATACCGTGTGGCGAGCCCTAAAGATCCCAGCCATTCTCGCTATTACGGCAGATATGAGGATTACTTCGTGCAAGACGTATTGTCTTATATGGACGGGACGTACAGCACCATAGCTGCCAAAGAAGGTCGATACGTAGGCGGCTACTCCATGGGTGGCTTCGTGAGCCTATCCGTCGGATTTCGACATCCCGACCTATTCTCCAAAGTCGGCGGTCACAGCCCGGCTCTTTTCCAAGATTGGTCGCGGGTGCCGCTGATGAAATCCTGGCTCTATCCCACTAAGGCCACACGTAAAGAAAGAGATCCGATCGAGTTGGCGAAGACACAGGATTTAAGCGGAATGTCCATCTATCTCGATTGCGGCAATGCTGATGATTTTAAGCTTTATGACGGCACCAAGAAGCTCTACGATGTTCTGAAATCCAGAGGGGTCCCATCCGAATACCATTTAAACCCCGGCAAGCATAATCGTACCTATTGGAAAAGCAGAATCGATGATTACTTGCTGTTTTACGGAACAAAGCCGTCGGTCCCGAAGTAACTTCGGAGCCGGCGGCTAGCTCGTTGGTTCCATCCCTGGTTGATGACGTTACTTGTTTATCGATCAAAAATGGGAGGTTTTCTATGTTGGGTGTGCGTCTCATATAAATAGGCGATTTGAATCAGAATCGTCTCACTGCAGGCCGTACCAGAAAATGTAATGCCGAATGGGCCGCCCGACGCATAATAGCCGGCTGGGACAGTGACCAATGGGTATCCGGCACGAGCTGCTAAATCGGATCCCACGGTTTCGGGATATACGATCGCATCCAGCTTATAGGCAGATAATGTGGAGTCAATGGCTAATTCTTTGGCATGCTTGATATTGTAGGCTTTGCGCTCGACATACGTCGGATCCTCTAACGAACCTGAAGTTTCATCCGTCCATTCCAACAGATTTTGCCCGTATTTCAAAAACAGTTCCGGATGTTGGTTGTGATAGACGATGAGACTTGTCAGGTCTCTGACCGGAATGGAGTTCGGAAGAGTGGCGAAGAAATCGTTAATCGCTTTTTTGAACTCATGGCGAAGTACTTCATGATCCCAATTCTCCGCTAAGCCGGCGATCTCGATGCCGTGTACCAATTCCACGCCTGCTGCTTCCAGTTCATCGACCGCGATATGGAACTGCTCCAACATCTCTTTTTCCAAATGGCCTAAGTTACTCGGAACACCGACTCGGAAAACGCGACTCCTTGCAGAATCTAGCATCGAGGTGAAGCGATAGGGCCGATCCGCAATGGAAGTGTATGGATCGCTTGGATCCTCTCCGCTTATAACGTCCAGTAGGATGGCGGCATCTCTCACACTTCGGGTCATCGGACCCAGCGTGTCTTGGGTAATCGTCAGAGGAATGACGCCTGAGCGGCTGACCAACCCAACCGTCGGCTTAATGCCGACAATGGAATTGTTGACTGACGGGTCAATGATCGATCCGGATGTCTCCGATCCGATCGCGACAAGCGCAAAATTAGCCGCAACCGCAGCACCCGAACCCGAACTGGATCCGCCGACACAGAAGTCGCCGTATGGATTTTTCACTTGTCCGCCTCTGGAACTATATCCTGACAGCATGGATTCCGACATAAAATTCGCCCACTCCGTCATGTTCGCTTTCCCCAAAATGACCGCACCGGCGTTTCGAAGTTTCTCTACCACATAAGCGTCATGCGGGGCGATCCAATCGGCCAACACCAGCGAACCCGCACTCGTATGCATCTCGTCGTGGGTGTACACGTTGTCCTTCAGCAAGATGGGAATCCCATACAAAGGCAGGTGATGGAGCTCGTCAAACCGGCTGTCCAATTGCTCACTAATCTCTATTGCGTCCGGATTGATCTCTAGTATCGAATTCGTGTGCAAGTCCATGCTTGCAATGCGGGCCAGATAATATTCGACCAGTTGTTTGCATGAGATTTCTTTGCGTATCAAAAGATTTCGAGCTTGAACAATCGAGATTTCGAATAAAGGATCATGAGACACAACCATCACTCTTTTCTAAATTGGAATCGCGACCTCATAACTTTTCAGCAACGATGGTGAACGTTTTCGGAATGCCCTTGTCAAAAACGTCCGAAGACTGATTCGGCAGCTCTTCAAGCGTTCGAACGTACAACCCGTTGCTTGCGATCGAGGTGATAATCTCTCCAAGCGTCCATTCTCTGAGCAGCACTTTATCAGCCACCTGAGTTCTCTCGCGATCCACAAACTTCGAAAAAGACACCTCTTTCTCCTTTAACGAAGTGTCAAAATAATCGCCGGTTACTTTATGTTTTCGGATGTTGGCGGTCGTTCCTTTGGATGAGATAAGTTTGGTGGAGACAGGATGGAAATCTTGAAGAACCAACTTGCCGCCTTGATGCAGCAGCGTAGATACGACTTGAAATAAGGGCTCCAGTTGTTTGAAATAGTGTAGAATCCCGTTCTCCATCAGAACGATGTCATAAGCGTGAGACAATTCTTCTTC
Source organism: Cohnella sp. (assembly GCA_028287445.1). Taxonomy (GTDB): domain Bacteria; phylum Bacillota; class Bacilli; order Paenibacillales; family Paenibacillaceae; genus Cohnella. Next base: position 614 of record JAQBPQ010000244.1, on the reverse strand, counting down.
CGGCATCTGCAAAACATCGGACAAGACATATCGAATGTTCACTCCGGCTTCATTCGCTAATTGCGTCGCATAACGCTCGTTATCGGATGAATAATCAATCACCGTCACATCGGCTCCCAGCAGGGCGAAAGCCACCGCTTTGTTGCCGTTTGAGCCTAGTAAATTCACGATCTTCTTCCCTTTGAGCTCCGCTTCCAGGTGTTTATACAAGCCTCCTATGCTTCGCATCGGGTCACGTTTCAGTTTAGATGCTGCCTCTTCAGGTGTTCCAAAACGATTGATCCACGCTTGATAAGCACCGGTATTCCAAACCTCTTGATTGTGCCGGTTGATATCCAAGATGACTCCTCCAACGGCTGGTATATTTGATCATTTCTCGTGTTTTTGGAATGACTCCCTTGCAGTATACGCCTGATCGGCATAGTATTCCACGCCCTGCTTCATCGAATCCCTGAAGTTTCATCGCGCACTTCACTGACCGTGATTGTCAGCGATGTCGTGATATGATCCTCTCAGTACAAGAGGGTAGGAGGAGTTACAATGACTACAAAAGAAATGTAGTACGCATTTTACGTGGCCGGCACACTGCAGCAAGTATGGGATGCTCTGGTTTC
>JAQBPQ010000213.1 GCA_028287445.1 Cohnella sp. | reverse complement strand
ACACACCCCGAAGTTACGAAACTGCTCAAAGCTAAATCAACCACAATGACTTACATACGCCGAAGTTACGAAACTACTCAAAGCTAACTTAACCGCAATGACTTACATACTCCGAAGTTGCGAAACTACTCAAAGCTAAATCAACCACAATGACTAAACCGGCAAACCGGGCTCAGACTTTGCCGAACTTGCCGGACTGGTAGTCTTCGTAGGCTTGGAGAATTTGCTCTTTCGTGTTCATCACGAACGGGCCGTAAGCTACCACCGGTTCCCGGAGCGGTTGACCGGCCACAAGCAGTGCCCGCAGCGGTTCATCCGCCCGAATGGTGACTTCGCTGTCACTCGCGTCGCCTGAGGCAGCCAGCCACAGCACGTGGCGGGCATTACCTTCCGTTTCGTCGGCTCCAATGCGAGCTTTGCCCTCCATTACATACACAAACCCGTTATAACTGCCGGGCAGCTGTTGTGTAACGGTGGCTCCGGCGTCCATTTCAATCTCGATAAAGGTGACCGGCACAACATTACGAGTAGCAGCCGAGACGCCGCCCGACGTACCGGAGAAAACGCGAATACGTGCCCCGTTCTCCTCACGGATCGGCATATCCGCTGACTGCAGATCCTGATACCGCGGCTCGGTCATCTTCTCGCCAGCCGGCAGGTTGACCCACAACTGGAAGCTGTGGACCGTTTCGCCGGGCAGCGGATCTTCCGAATGGATGAGTCCGCGGCCTGCCGTCATCCATTGGACGTCTCCCGGCCCCAGAATGCCCATCCCGCCGTGATTGTCCTCATGCTTGAGTTTGCCCTCCAGCACATAGGTGACCGTCTCTATTCCCCGGTGAGGATGAAAATCGAACGTGCCCTGCTGAAACCAATCCTCCGCCATCATCAGGAAAGGATCAAACTCCGTCCAATTTCCCGGAGGCAGTACCTGCCCGACACGCAAATGCGGGCCGTTTGCGGGTCTCGCCTCAACTTCCCATACGCGGGAAACCTCTCTTGATACTTTCCGCTGCTCATTCATTGATAGGTCCTCCTTAGATTGGGATCGTCTGCCAAATGACGATCGTGATCCCTATGTTCCGCTCCCGCTCCCACGAATTCCTCTAAATCCCGATCCGCTTTGGACTGATTGCATATCATACAGGCGCAGACACAGTTGTCCGGCGTTGTGTGGCCGCCCTTGGCACGGGGCAGCAAATGATCGATCGTATCGCCGTATTCCCCGCAAAAATGGCAGGTATGCTTGTCTCTCATCAGAATGTAACGACGGAAATCTTTGTTGCTGAACAGCCGGCGGATCGTATGGCGATTGACCGGTACGGCAGCCCTCTCCCGCACAAGCGTCACGGCCAGTTCCAGATCGATCTCCTGGTGCCATCTATGCCCTTTATCCGTACGTCCGCGCATGCGAATGAGGCCATGCCGGCTGGGGATCAAAGACGATGCATCCAATGGATCGGAAATCGGCAAACCCGGCGGACGTTGACTCGGCTTCGGTCTCGAACGCTTTGGTTGAACGGCCTTGATTATTAAAGGCGCAAGTACAGCAGGTACAGCAGGTACAGCAAGTACAGCAGGTACAGCCGCCACAGACTCGCTTTTGCCCTTTCGTTTGATACATGCTTTGCAAGTTCCCCGCCGCGATTGTTCTCCGGATTTTCGGCCGGTTCGCCGTTGAAAGTCGGCCAGTGGCTTCTGTTCCCTGCAGGCGGTGCATGATTTATGTTCGAGGGATTCGGCCCTCTTCATTCGTTCTCACTTCCTTGTTCCGCGCCACACTTCCGGCAAAACGCGACTCGATTTTTTTGCTTATATAGAGAGAAATCCCAATGAAAACAACGACATAAAGCAGCTGCTCCGGATGCCGGGTAAATCTTCCGATGTCATGACCGATCAGTGACACGGACAATACCATAATCGCTTTGCCGAACATAATGGCAATCAAATAAGAGCTCGTCCGCATACGCGTCATACCGGCGGCAATGTTAATCACCACGAATGGGCCCACCGGAAACAAGCTCAGCAGAAATACATAACTGAATGCATTGCGCTTGACCCAAACCAAGCTCCTCTGCACGTTCGGTTTTTGCGCCCAATGGTCCAGCTTCGGGTGTCCGGCAATCCGCCGTACGAGGAGAAAAGAAACAAGGCATCCACTCACAATACCGATCCAGGAATAGAGAAAGCCGAGCCATAATCCATATACCGCAGCATTAACTCCTACAATCAGAATCGTGGGCAGCGGCGGAATAAACGATTTGGCGAACGTCAACAAAATACCGGGCAAAGGTCCGAATGAGCGGTAGTTGTCCAGCCAATGCTTAAGATCCTCTTCCGTCAGGGAAGAAAGGTAACCCGCCAGTCCCATCCGGTCACACACACCTGTCCATAATGTCTCCTTAGTAGTATAACATTTGGAGGAGTTTACCGTGCATGCATGTCCGACCAAAAGAAAAACTCCCGCCTCAGTGGGGCCTTCCATTTTCGCACCAACCATCAAGTAGGAGCTTTCAAGATATAACGCAAAACCATCTCTTCCATATCGTCTAGGATCGAACGGTATTCCTTCTCATCCCCATCGAGCAAAAAGTGAAGCGCCAAGCCGTCCCTGACGGACCAGAACAGGTAAGAAGCTGATGATGCGTCGAGATCGTTTCGGCATTCGCCGGTTCGTCTGCCTTCTTCGATGATGTCACAGACAATCCTCAGCGCTTTGTCCATATATTTGGCGTGCATTTCGATCAGTTCCGGATGGCGCGAGGCGTAAATCATGAACTCCAGGTGAAACGTCACCCATTTGCGCAGCTCCACCAGGGACTGTTTTCGGAA
>JAQBPQ010000200.1 GCA_028287445.1 Cohnella sp. | reverse complement strand
CGATCTTCCCATCCCGGACAGCGGGCATAATCTCGTCAAATGGCATCACGACAATTTCGCCCAACCCCCCAGGGATTTTCTGGGCAGCCCAGAGCCGGAACAGCAGATACGCGGTCGACCGCATACTGGGTACAGCGACGCGTTTGCCGGCGAGTCGAGCGGGATCGGTGACGCCTTGATCCGCCGTCAGCACAAGCGGGCCGCAGCCTCTTCCGAGCGCTCCCCCGCAAGGAAGCAGCCGATATTCCGACAAAACCCATGGCAAGGCGGCATAGGAGATTTTGAGCACTTCCGGTCCACCCGGCGCCGCGGCCAGATGATTGGTGATATCGATATCCGCATAGCGGACATTAAGCACGGGTGCCCCGGGAATGAGCCCGTGAACCCAAGCGTGAAAGACGAACGTATCGTTCGGACAAGGCGAGAAAGCGATATTCAATGGGTAAGCACCTCCGGTAAAATGGCACTGGCTGCTTCAAGCTGGGCCAGCGCTTCTTTGATACGCCATGCACTCCGGTCTCGGGGGCCGACAGCATTGGAAATCGTGCGAAGCTCCAGCACAGGCAGTCCGCGATCGTGAGCGGCCACGGCAACGCCGTAACCTTCCATTCCTTCCGCGACCACCCCGGGCACTCGCGCGCCACGCTCCGACGCGGTCACCGCCGTGCCCGTTACCGTGGACACGGTAATGACAGGGCCTGTCCGAACCGGCAAGCCGGCGGCCTGCAACGCCCCCGTCAACCGCTCGGCCAGCGCCGCATCAACCGCAACACGGGCCGAGCCGAAGCCCAGCTCGTCCAAACCCAGAAAACCGCCTTGCGGCGTTTCCGCGCCCAGATCCGCCGCGACAATTTCACTCGCCACCGCGACAGCGCCGACTTCCGCGGCACCCGCAAAGCCGCCGCCAATGCCCGCACTGACCACCAATCGATAATCACCGCGCGCAAGCGCCGCCGCGGTGCGGGCCGCGGCCATTGCCGGACCGACCCCGGCCAAAACCACCTCGAACCGCCCATCGCCATTCAAACCGCGAACAACCGCGTCTCGCTCGGCCTCGACGGCAGTCATCACGAGTATGCGTTTTTCCATCTGATCGGATCTCCCTCCGAAACCATTCCTTATCCAAATTAACGCTAACGCCAACCCGTGTCAAAGGGGCGTTAGCATGGTGACAATTCTGCGCGCAAGGAGTATCTTTATTCCTAAAGGGTTACGTGCACGTGAGGTTTGCTCAATAGACAAGACATACAATACAGCGGAGGGAGGCTGGGGCGTGCGGAACTTTCGCCCATACATTCGCAAATACGGCAAATTATTTATTTTCGCCATTCTATTTTTAACGTTCGAAGCGGTCTGCGATTTGCTTCTGCCGACGATCATGTCCAGACTCATCGACATCGGGGTGGCCGGGCGCGATTTGAACTTTGTCCTGCGCATGGGCGGGCTCATGCTGCTCGTGACAGCCGGAGGAGCCGTGTCGGCCGTGATTCGCAACGGGATCTCCAGCCGTGTATCGCAAAACTTCGGGGCGGATGTCCGCTCGGATCTTTACCGCAAAATCCAGACCTTCTCTTTCCAAACGATCGACAAGTTCGAACGGGCTTCACTCATGACCCGGCTAACCAACGACGTCACGCAGGTACAGAATTTCGTGAACGGCCTGATGCGCATTTTCGTGAAGTCGCCGCTCATCTGTATCGGCAGTCTGATCATGGCAGCAAGTTTGAATCCCCATCTGGCGGTGGTGCTGCTGGTGGTGGTTCCATTGGTCGGCCTGCTGATCGTGCTCAACATGAGAATCGGATTTCCTCTTTTCGCCCAAGTTCAGAAGGCGCTCGACCGGATTAATGGCGCGACTAGGGAGTACCTGGCCGGGGTGCGGGTCGTGAAAGCGTTCAACCGGTTTGATCATGAAATGGACAAGTTCGATGCGGCGAACACCAACTATCAGCAACGGAATACGGTCGCCATGAGGGTGATGTCCGTTTTCAGCCCAAGCGTGATGCTGACGGTTAACTTCGGAATTGTGGCCGTCATTTGGCTTGGAGGCATCCGCGTCAACAACGGGCAAATGCAGGTCGGTCACATCATGGCGTTCATCCACTATATGACGCAAATTTTGTTTTCCCTTCTCATGATTGGGTTCGTCTTCAACATGTTTGTCCGGGCCAAAACCTCGGCGGAGAGAATCGGAGAGGTGCTCACCGAAAATGATCGGGTGGAGTGGGAGAAGCAGTCAGGCCGGGAGGCAGAGGGTGCTGGGCGAATCGATTTCGAAAATGTCGTTTTTTCCTACGAAGGCGCGTCGGGTGATCCGATCCTCAAAAATATCACGCTCACCTGCTTGCCGGGAGAAACCGTGGGCATCATCGGCTCGACGGGCTCCGGCAAAAGCAGTCTGGTTAGTTTGATTCCGCGCTTTTACGAGGTCAGTTCCGGTTCGCTGAAGGTTGACGGCGCGGATATTCGCACGCTTGACCCTCATCAGCTCCGGCAAAAAATCGCGGTCGTGCCGCAGAAATCGATGCTGTTCACCGGAACGATCGAGGACAATATCCGCTGGGGCAAAGAAGACGCGGCTCCGGAAGAGATTTCGCAGGCTGCCCGGATGGCGCAAGCCGACGAATTTATATCTTCTTTTCCCGAAGGCTATCAAACCCAACTGGGACAGGGCGGAGTGAATTTGTCCGGCGGCCAGAAACAACGCTTGTCCATCGCCAGAGCACTGGTGCGAAAACCCGACATACTTATTTTGGATGACAGCACCAGCGCGGTGGACACGGCGACGGAAACCCGGATCAAGGACGCACTGAAATCATACGAACGCACGATGACCTGTCTCTTGATCGCCCAACGAATTACCTCGGTCATTGACGCGGACAAAATCGTCGTTCTCGACAATGGAGAAATCGTCGGTATCGGCCGTCATGAGGAGCTCATGCACAGCTGCCTTAGTTATCAAGAAATTTACCGGTCGCAGATCGGCAAGGAGGTGAGGGCCAATGTCTCCGCCACCTAGACCGGCTCCTGACCGGCCCATTCCAGGTGGGACTAGGCATCGTCCCGGCACAGGTCCGGTCGTCAAGCCGAAGGACTGGAAAGCCACGGTTAAGCGATTATGGTCTTACTTCGGCAAAGAACGGGCGCTGCTGACCTTCATCTTCGGCATGGTGATCGTCGATTCGATCGTCATGCTGAGCGCACCCTATTTGATTGGAGTTTCGATTGACTCGATGTCGGCCGGACAAGGACATGTAAACTTCGGCCAGACACAGATCGCACTGCTCGCTTTACTGGTTTCCTATGTCTCCGATGGTGCACTGACTTTCGCACAAGGGTGGATGATGGCGGGCGTTTCGCAGCGGATGGTCAGAAGACTCCGGGGTTCCCTGTTTGCCAAGGTGCAGAAGCTGCCTCTGCGTTTCTTCGATACGCGGCCTCATGGGGAATTGATGAGCCGGTTGTCCAACGACATCGATAACGTAAGCACCACGGTCGCCCAGGCGCTGGTGCAGGTAATGACGGGCTCGGTAGCCATTGTCGGCGCCATCATCATGATGCTTGTGCTCAGTCCTGTCCTCACGCTGGCCAGCTTGATCACAGTGCCCGCGGTACTGCTGCTCACTCGAATGATCGCCCGCCAGACCGGGCCATTGTTCAAGGAGCAGCAGGTTCAACTGGGCAAGCTGAATGCGCAAGTGGAGGAAACGATTTCCGGCATCCATATCGTCAAGGCGTTTAACCGGGAAGATAAGGTGATCGAGGAGTTCGAGGCGGTCAACGAGCAGCTGCGCCGCGTCGGCTTACAGGCCCAGATCCGGTCCGGTTTGCTGATGCCGATCATGAACGTCATCAGCAACGTCGGGTTTACCGCGATCGCGATTGTCGGAGGTTGGCTCGCGGTCAAGAGTTGGATCACGATAGGCGTCATCGCCAGCTTCCTGAGCTACTCGCGCCAGTTTGTACGGCCGCTCAACGATTTAGCCAATACCTTTAATATGCTTCAATCCGGGCTTGCCGGGGCCGAGCGGGTGTTCGAAATTCTGGACGAACAGGAGGAGCCGGCCGACAAGCCATACGCCGTAGAGCTGCAAGATCCGATCGGACATGTGGCATTCGAAGGGGTGCATTTCGGTTACCGGCCTGACGTTCCCATTTTGCGGGACATCAGCTTCGATGCGCCGGCGGGCAGCAGTACCGCACTGGTCGGCCCTACCGGCGCAGGTAAAACGACCATCGTGAATTTGCTCACCCGTTTTTACGACGCAACGGCGGGCTCCATTATGATCGACGGACGAGAAATTCGGGACTATACGATGGACAGTTTGCGAAAATGCTTCGGCATCGTACTTCAAGACACCTATCTGTTTTCCGGGACGATTAAGGATAATATCCGCTATGGCAAACCGGACGCAACGGATGAAGAGATCCGCGATTCGGCGGCCATGGCCAACGCGGATGTGTTCATCCGGCGGCTGCCTAACGGCTATGATACGATGCTATCTGAGAATGGCGGGAACCTGAGCCAAGGCCAACGGCAGCTGCTCGCCATCGCACGTGTCATTTTATCGAAACCTTCGATTCTCATTCTGGACGAGGCAACCAGCAGCATCGATACCCGTACGGAGCTTCATATACAGGATGCCCTCTTGAACATCATGAAGGGGAGAACGACGTTTATCATCGCGCACCGGCTGAATACGATTCGGGAGGCCGACCGAATTATGGTCATTGATCACGGCGAGATTGTGGAGCATGGCAGCCACGACGAACTAATTCGCCGCGAGGGTGTGTATTATCGCATGTTCATGAACCAATTTCGCAATCTTGAGGGAGCCGCCGGTTATTGACCGTCGGCTTTTCTTTTTCCGTCGGCCGGTTTCGGACCGCCATATTTGGGGCAGAGTAAGACGGTGTTTGGATGTCAGCCTCCAACCCAAAGGAGAGAACCATGCCGAAAAACTCCGACAAAGGCTCCGGCCGGCTGGACAAGCAGACCTGGCTTCTTCTGGTTGTAAACGGACTTTTTATTACGGCGAGTGCGCTATCCGGTACTTTTCTGGGCATTTACATATGGAAAGCCAGCAAAGATTTCATCTTGCTCGGCTGGTTTACGCTGCTGACTCATGTGTTCATGGCGATCACGTTCTGGACGGCGGGGTACTGGGCCAAAAAGGGACAGAACGGGACTTGTCTGCGGCTCGGTATCGGCGTTTCAGCAGTCTTCTACGGCATCGTCCTGCTGCTCGGCAAAAACGCCACGCATTATATCTGGCTTCTCGGGCTTGTGCAGGGCATAGCCGTGGGTCTGTTTTGGCTCTCTTTTAACGTAGTCTATTTCGAAGCGACGAATGCCGGCAACCGGGATCGTTTTAACGGGCTCACGGGTGTCATCGGCTCAGTGGTCGGGATGGTCGCTCCATGGTGCGCAGGTTATTTGATTTCCAAATCCAGCGGGGAGACGGGTTATCGGATGATGTTCATGGTATCGCTGGGCATTTTCCTGGCAGGCGTACTTGTCAGCTTCCTGCTGCGCAATCGCAAACCGGAAGGACGCTATGCGTGGCGGCTTCCCGTCCGAATCTGGCAAGTGAGGGAAACACCTTGGCGGCCGGTTGTTGGAGCTTTGATCGCGCAAGGACTGCGGGAGAGCGTGTTCGGTGTGATGATCGGTTTGTTGGTATACATCCGGACCGGGAGCGAAATGCAGCTCGGCAATTTTGCCTTGATCACTTCGCTGGTGGCATTTGTGAGCTTTTACGCTGTGGGCAAATGGCTGAAACCGGCTTGGCGAAGCATCGGCATGCTCGTGGGCACACTCGCGATGACGGTCGTCATTGCTCCGTTTTTTTTCGGGGTCACCTTCACCACATTGCTTATCTTCGGCATTGGGACGGCGTTGTTCATTCCGCTGTTTACGGTTCCGATGACCTCATCCGTGTTCGATCTGATCGGAACGCGCGAGGAAAGCGTGCAGCAGCGGGTCGAGTATGTCGTGCTGCGGGAATTGGCTCTCAATGTAGGAAGAATCGGCGGCATGACCATTTTCATCGTCACGCTCAGTATCAGTAAACATCCGACGGTGGTCAATTGGATGCTGCTGCTGGTCGGAAGCTCCCCGATCATCAGCTGGCTGTTCATGCGGGGCCGGCTGACTCCCCGGGCAAGAAAGGCATGAACAGCCAACCTCCGAACGTTCATTTCCCTGCGCCTTTGTTATCCTCGTCCTTTTTGCCAACCGTGCTATTCATCCGAAGGAGTGTATTTACCGATTGATCCAGCTTGTCCAACTTGTCACCCATGGTCAGCAGTACATAACGCAGCAATATCAAACACAGAGCCGCGGGAAACCCGAGATTGGTAAACAACCAAATCAGGCCTTCTGGTGCAGCGTTCATAGGATTGCCCTCCCTTATCATGAATCGATCCGTACACCTGATAAGTAATTTGGCTATCTATTCTACTATCAAAAAGGTATAATAAAATACGAACATATGTTCTTATTTTGATTGTAGTTGTGGCTCTGATTTTACCCTATAGGTACACAACTAAGGGGGGTTATCCTAGTGGCCATACAGACGATCATCGATCGTTACCGTCAAGAAATCTACCGGATCGGCTGGAAAATTCAATATAAAGCCAAAGTGACGTCGAGACGCGAGGTTCCGATTATATCCGACTCGTTTTACGACAACCGTACCGCCGCGGAATCCGAATCGCGCTTTTTAACGGGCGAATTGATCGACACCTTGCCGACAGACATCGAAAAAACGATCATCCGCCAAATCTACATTTTGGATAAGACCGAATCACAAGTAGCCCTTCACTTAAACATGAGCCAACAGGCGGTGAACAAATGGAAAAGAAAAGCCCTTCGATTTCTGTCTCAGAAAGCGAATTTATAGATTTACTGCAAGCAGCCAGGCAGGGAGACAGGGAAGCCATTCTGAAGCTGATTCAGTATTTCGAAAAAGACATTTCACACCTGGTCCGTTTTATCCGCCTCCCTAAGGAAGACGCCCAGCAAAGTATCATTACCGAGATGATCGAGTTATTTAAAAATAAGAATTTGGACGAGCAGTAGGACACCAAGGCGCATCGCATACGAGGGACAGGTGGCACCGATGCTGAAACGCGCAACATTTCCTTTACCTGAACGTCAAAATAGAAAAGGAACGGCTTGGGCGGCGACGAATGGGTGCTGCTCAAGTAAACGCATTATCCGAACCCGTCCGGTAGGGCGGGTTTCGTTCTGTTTCTTATTGTCGAACGCCGCCGATTATGGTACAAATAAAAAAGAACGACGAGTCGGTTTTATTGTAATAACCTATGGAGGCGGCTATGAAGAACAAGGGCTACTTATATGTGAAAGCGTTATCCGACTTAGGCTCGCGCATGGACATGATCGTCATTGGCGCCCTCATCTACGCCTCGACGGGCAGTGTCGCCTGGTTGTCCGCATCCCTGGCCGTCGGTGTGATCGGCGGCTTATTGTCCGGCATGATCTCCGGTGTCATCGCGGATCGGTTCGACCGGAAGAAGATCATGGTCGTCACCGACTGGCTGAGGGGCGGACTGATCTTGCTGCTTATTCCCTTTCCGCAGCCGGAAATGATTCTGCTCGTTCGGTTCCTTATGGGTGTGGTGGGCAGCTTTTTCGAAGTCAGCTACAATGCCGAAATTCCCCAAATTTACGGCAAAGACAATTTGCTCACGACCAACTCGCTGATCTCCCGTCTGGGCGCGATCAGCATGGTGTTCGGCTTTCTGGGGGGAGGACTGCTCGAGGATGTTCTCGGTTACCAGTCGGTGCTTCTGTTGGATTCCGTTTCGTTCCTGATTTCCGCAGTTGTGCTAATGAGGATGAAATGGGACCATACCGGCACACACCGCGACGACTCCATGCCCGAAGTAAACCGCTCCGTTCTGCATTCGCTGAAGCGACAATGGGAGGATATCAAGGAAGTTAAGGGCTATTTAGCAACACGAATGCTGCTTCTGATCGTTTTCATGCTTTATGTGATCGATACTTTCGGAGCCGGTTCGCATAACCTCGGCGCTCCACTGCTAGCCGCGGTGTTGGATCCGAAGCGGCAGGCGCTGTATTATGGACTGATCTGGTCGGTATGGGGAGCGGGCAACGTCTTGACCAGCTACTTGTTGCCCAAAATCAAATGGTTCGGCCGAAACCTCGGACTGGTCTACTTGCTGTCTACGCCTATTACATCGCTTGGATTCATCGCCATGTTCTCGACTGATCGATTGTCTTGGATCTTGCCTATGTCTTTCGTCACGGGATTGTTCGATGCAGTCGCGATGACGGCGGTGGCAACGTATTTCCAACAGACTGAAAACCACATTAGGGGCCGAATTTTCGGTGTGTCCACGGTGTTAAACCGGTTTGGCTTCGGGATCGGATTCATCGTCGCTCCGCTGGTGCTGAAGCAGCTGAGTCTTTCTCATATGGTCGTGTTATTTCATGGTGTCGTGATTCTCTCGGCTTTCCTTGCGCTTTTGCTTTATCGGATGCAGGCTGGGATACGAACGGCTGACACGAATGATCAACAAGTCGTGGAACGTTGATCGTATTGCCGGGGTTGGATGGTTCCCTTTCATTGCTCTCGGCTTAGCGAAAAGGTATAGTCTACATAAAATCCGGGCCGAAGGAGAGAGCGGCATGTCACCGAAAGTTTCGGAATCATATAAGGAAGAGAAACGGGCGGCCATTTTGGCCGGGGCTTTGCATTGTTTTATTGAACAAGGCTTTCAAGCCACCAAGGTAGAAGACATCGTCCGGCATCTCGGCATCAGTAAAGGCGCCCTGTACGGGTATTTTTCCAGCAAAGAAGAAATGTACATTCAGATGGCCAACGCCCGTATGGATGAGATGGTCGTCAGTCTGGACACCCAATTCAAAGGATTACCGGGCGCGGCGGACAAAATCCGGTACCTGTTCGGCCGGTTCCGAAAACAGTCCCTGGTGGAGCTGCGCAAATGGGTGACGTTTCATCTGGAGTTCATGATTTACGCCTCGCGCCATCCGGAACTGACCGAAATGCACGCCAAATATATGGACAAAGCGCTAAGGATTGTCTTCGACATCATCGAAGAAGGCAAACGAACCGGCGAATGCCGAATCGACCTCGACGCCTCCTCGGCTTCTTACCTGTTCTGGTCCGTCAGGGACGGCTTGGCGCTTCACTTTTTGCTCGATGGGGATGAGAAGGAATACCGTT
>JAQBPQ010000160.1 GCA_028287445.1 Cohnella sp. | reverse complement strand
CAACACACGCGCCTCCTCGGTTTCTTCCAATTTGCGGGTAATGACCGCAACGTCGGTCATGGGACGGATTTGTTCCGCCAGCCGCCTTCCTGCATACGTCGCGGTGAATTCGGTCAGCGTATCGACGATCCTTGGATATTCTAATTTTCTCAATGAATGTTCTCTCAACGTATCTCTTCCTCCAATTCGTTTTAGGGGGCGGCCTTGCGTATCGGTTCGAGGGAAACGCGCGTAAACCGGCGACGGTCTCCGCGTGCAGACGAAAAAAAGCCGTGCCCGAATGAGCACGGCCGATCTCCCCGAAACGTTAACGTTCGGCAGGGGCGGTCTTCCGGTTCTTCTCTGGCAAATCCAAGCCGCTTCCGGAGCGCATCAAATTAAACCTGCGCAAACTGCGCGGTCGTTCGATGAATCCGTTCTGCAGCTGTATGGAGTTGTTCAGATCAGAACCAATACCAACATCAAAATTTCCCCTAACGATTGGAATATTTTCATGATAATCCACAGCCAACCTGCACGTCAAGCGGGATTCCGCCCGAAGTGGCGTCCCATCTCCTTTTCCATCGCTTGACAAACTAGTGTATGATCCGCATAATACACATCATTGGTGTATGAACTACATAGTACACACACTTCTCTTCGGGGGTGACAGCAATCGATGAACGAAACCGGCGGTCCCATTGTACCGTTTAACAATCGCGACCCCGTCTACCTTCAGGTGGTCCGGCATTTCAAGGTCGAGATTGCAACAGGCAAGCTGACAGCCGGGCAAGTCATTCCTTCGCGCAGAGAGTTGGCTGCGCTCATGAACATCAATCCGAACACGGCTCAAAAAGCTTACAAAGAAATGGAGGACCAACTTTTGATCGTAACCGAAGGAAACTCCCCCAGCCGAGTCACCACCGACGAACGCATTCTCGGCGTTGTTCGCGAAGAACTGATTTCCGAAGCCGTCGACGCCTTTGTCGCTTCGGTTCGACTGATCGGCGTGCCGGTCGACGAACTTCTGCATGTGGTAAAGCGCAAATATGAGACCATGCACTCTCAGCATAAGGAGGCGGAATCATGATCGAAGTCAAGGGGATCAGCAAGAAATACGGCGGGAAATCTGTGCTCCGCGACGTGACTTTCTCAGCCGAGAGAGGGCAGATCACTTGTCTGATCGGGATCAACGGTGTCGGCAAGTCGACGGTCCTCAAAGCCATCATGGGTCTTGCGCCGCTGAACGGCGGCCAAATCCGCATCGACGGAAAACCGTTGGACAAACACCTTTACGAAAAAGTGGCGTTCGTTCCGGATGTGATCACGATGCCCGCCTCCATGAAGGTCGGAGAATGCCTCGATTGGATGCGTGATTTTTACCGCAGCTGGAACCCGGAACGGGCCGCAGAGCTGCTCTCGTTTTTCCGTTTGAATCCGCCCGACCGCGTCTCTTCTCTCTCCAAGGGCAACGCCTCCAAACTGAATCTGCTGCTCGGCTTGTCCCTCGATACCGACTATTTGCTCATGGACGAGCCGTTCTCGGGCATCGATATTTTCAGCCGGGAGCAAATCGCCTCCGTGTTCACCAGTCATCTGATCGAGGAACGCGGCGTCATTCTTACAACCCATGAAATCAGCGACATTGAACACTTGGTCGATAAAGCGGTGCTGCTGGACCAGGGAACCGTCAGAATGACCTTTATGTGCGAAGAAGTCCGCATGAACGAAGGAAAATCCGTGCTCGACGTGATGAGGGAGGTATACCGCGCATGAACCGTTACGTGAAACTGGTTTTGATGGAAATGCACCGTTTTTGGAAACTGTATGCGGCACTTATCCTCGTCACGCTCGTATCGCAGCTTGGCGGGTTGTACCTTACCTTGCGCAAGTACATGAACGGTGTAAACGGAGAGTTGACGCTCAATCCACAGACGTATACGGATTATGCGAGCCGGTTCGGAAAACTGCCCTTCGAAATTGCCATGAGCCGCGCGGCTCTTTGGATATTCGGCCCGGTTGTTCTTTGTATCGCCGCTTTGCTGCTGTATGTGTTTCTCATCTGGTACCGGGACTGGCTCGGCAAAAACACGTTCGCCTACCGGCTGCTCATGCTGCCGACGGCCAGAATGAATCTGTTTTGGTCCAAGCTCACCGCCGTGATCACGTTCGTCCTTGGCCTGGTGGCGCTGCAAATCGTGCTTCTCCCGGTTCACCTGACCCTGTATCGGACACTCATTCCGGCGGCATTGAGACCTGCGGAATCCCCGCTTGTACCGTTTGTTCGCCATGACCCCATTTTCCGCACGCTCGTTCCGCCCACGTTTCTGGAATTCATTCTTTATTACGGGGCGGGAGTGCTGGCCGTAACGATTGTGTTCACCGCGATTTTGCTTGAGCGAAGCTTTCGTCTGAAGGGATTGGTCGGCGGTATTCTGTATACGGTCGCAGCAGCTGCGATTTTGGTGTCCCCCATCATCTTGGTTACAAGCGGTGCGGATAGCTTGGCCATATACCCGATGGAACTGTTCCTGCTTGAGCTTGGGCTGGGCGTCATCCTTCTGGCTGTGTCGCTCGGACTGAGCAGGTACTTAATGAATCGGAAAATTACAGTCTAGGAGGGATTGACCATGAAACGACTATGGGCGGCCGCCGCGTTTGCGGTATTTATTGCGATCTCCATCGGCACGTATTATGTGCAGGCTTCTATCAGCCGGCTGCCTCAATTCAAGCTCGTTAAACTGGATGGGGACGAAGCGGAGGCCACGCCGCTTGTGATCAGCGCTCAATATTTTCAGTTGCCGTATCAAGAAATCCTGTCCATTTCCACCAAGGACAGCAAATATCAGAGCGAAAGTTCTTTGCTGGAACGGATCCAGGGGACCTCGCCGTATCCCGCGCTTACTCGTGAATATTCGAATTTTATGCGCGGCAACCCTTATGCAGCGCAGTATTTAAACGACGATGATTTTCTGGTCCGTGCAGAAATGGAAACCGTTCGCACCAACAGCCGTGACGGGATATTCCGTTTGCATGTTGCTGTGCTCGATAAGAAGACGAACCGCACACACCGTATGGTCACGACGATGCCTGTAGACGGACCCAAGTATAACTGGATGAGGACGACGGATGTCCAGCGGGCGGGATCCCATTTAAAAATTGCCGTGCAGACCAACTCGGCGACGCCCGACGCAGCCAGCAAGGAAGAACAACATATCTATGATCTGAACATTTCAGACGGACAAATTACGGCGGATCAAAACATTTCGTTCAAGCCATTCCAACGACCCGGCAAGATGCTGCACACCTCCAATGTGTATGATGCCGATTCGACTCAGCCGGACAAATACCTGCTCCTCTATGTAACGGTTAATGGTATTCCCCGTGACAATGGGGCGGCCGGCGGGAGGGAAACCGCGGTAGCCGAGAATACAGTCGAACAGGAATATTTGATGATCTATCATTATGATACCGGTACAATGGATTTCCTATCATGGCCGGAGAGCAAGCCGGAAGCAGGCTTGGTCAATGAAATATATCAGGATGGAGAATATGTGCTTTGGACGAAAATGAACGGTAACGAGGTGAAGCTGAAACGTTACCGGCTCGCCGACAACCAATTGGAGAATGAGCTGCAGCTGAAGAAGGAAGATTTTCAAGCCGAATCGATTTCACATATGCAATTTGGAAAAAACCGGCTGTACCTATTGTTGAAAACCGGAGAAAAACCGAGGGTTGCCGCACTGGACACAAGGGACGGCCGAATCGTCTATCGAGGTGAGATTGCCGCGAAGGACAGCAATGGGTCCGGCAAACAACAACTGCGGAATCTTGAGGTTCATGGATTTATCGTTATGCAGTAAAAGAAAGCTGCATCTTGCCGGCGTGACGGGCTCCGTTTTAGGAGCCCGTCATTTTGTCGAACAGGGTGACCACAAACCGGATTCCCCCACTGGACAGGCCGTGCAGAACCTCCGCCGTTTTCCCCGAAATCCGGTCTACGATCGGCTTGTGGTCATTCCGGGGAATAGCGGTTTCGTTTTGTGTTCCCCAATCGTAAGGAATCGTCTGATCCGTGGTGGTCGTTCCGGTTGCGCTGCGGTCCGTCTGCCGGGTGGGGAGAGACCAGTCGTTTCCTCCCCCAGCTGCCGGATCTTGTCTGACCGCGGGAGAATCCATAGGCCCGTACACCGTCGATATGCCGCTGGAAGCCAGCTCCATTCCGTACATGATGGCAAAGGCCACGACACCGGCCAAAATGAGTAATTTGAAAGTATCTCTCCTCA
>JAQBPQ010000144.1 GCA_028287445.1 Cohnella sp. | reverse complement strand
CCATTGCCCCTCCTACGTCTGTCGGATACGGCGGCGCATACGGCTGAGCATACGGCTGAGCATACGGCTGAGCATACGGCAGATTATCACCCGGCATCGGAGCCATCGCTCCTCCTACACCTGTCGGATACGGCGTCGCATATGGCGGACCATACGGCAGGTTTTCGCCCGGCATAGGAGCCATCGCTCCTCCTACGCCTGTCGGATACGGCGTCGCATATGGCGGACCATACGGCAGGTTTTCGCCGGGCATCGGAGCCATCGCTCCTCCTACGCCTGTCGGATACGGCGGCGCATACGGCTGAGCATACGGCAGGTTTTCGCCCGGCATCGGAGCCATCGCTCCTCCTACGCCTGTCGGATACGGGGACGAATACGGCGGAGCATACGGCAGCTTTTCGCCCGGCATCGGAGCCATCGCCCCTCCTACGCCTGTCGGATACGCTGGCGCATACCCCATACCGTGATACGGCTCATTAAGAACATTCATCTGATGATCGTATCCATAAGGAGAAACGGCATAAGGATAAGCGCCGATATTCGGGACAGCAGGGGGACCAACCCAGCCGGTCGGGCCGGTTTCGGCCGGACTTACGGCAGTAGGCATCGTGAGAGCGGAAGGTGTGGTCGGCCATTGGGGAGTGCCGCCGCAAGTCTTACATCCGGAAGTTGGTTTCATCCATCCTGCAGCAGGAGAGGCCGCTCCCGGATAGCCCCCTGCTCCATAATCCGGAATGCCAGGCCACGGACTCGTTGACGCAGGGCTAACCGCCGTTGGGGGGTAGTTCATCGGGCTCACGGCAGTCGGGCTTACGTTAACGGTGACGGGGCTCATCATGGCCGGGCCGGTCGCTGCCGGACTCACTGCGGTCGGATACCAAGCATTGCCGGTCGAAGGCCCGATATCGCCGAATGAACCTCCTCCGCCGAATTGCGGAGCCATTGTTGTCGGCATACCTTGTTTGCCGCCATAATCGCTGATTCCGCCTACGGTGTCCTTCCCGTGTCCGCCTGTATCGCTCTCCGCCCAGATTCTACTCAAATCTTTGGGATCAAAGCCGATCATGTCTTTCGGATCGTAAACGCTGCCGAGCACTCCCTCCAAACCACCGGGCGCCGGAGCATTAGCGTACGGATATTCGCCTGCATAACCGTAACCATGATGGTAGCCGTGGTGGAGATGGTGATGAAATCCAGGATCATGGCCATAAAAATAATCGTGTCCGAAGCCGTGATCATGAATTGGTTGCGATTTCGGCTCGCCCGCCCATCCGGCGTTTTCCACGGCCGGCATCATGTTTGGCATCATGTTTGGCATCATGTTTGTCATCATATTTGGCATCATATTCGGCATTATGTTCTCCATCTCATACGGCATTACATTTGCCATCCCGTGGGGCATGACGTTTTCCATGGCATACGGCATCATGTTTGGCATCATGTTCGGCATCACATTTTCCATGGCACTCGGCATGACATTCGACATAGGCATCGTGTTCGGCAGATGAGCTTTCTCGTGGAACTGCGATAAGTGATGTTCCGCCCCGGCTTCAACCGCCGGCATCGGCAATTGGGCAAACAAGTCGTGATCATGGTGGTGCCCCATCGGAAACGAATCCTTCATTTCCTTCATTTCCTTCATTTCCTTCATTTCATGTTCCGGAAAAACAGGGACGGGCATGACGGATACTGCCGGCGGCACAGCCGGCGCAGCAGGAGCCGGCTCAAATGCCACGCCTGTTTCCGGCTTGAACCCGGTTTCCGTCTTCACCCCGGTCCCTTTTTTCCCCGGCATCGCCAGTGTCATTCCTGGATTGCCTGCGCCGCCAATCGGCATTTTGGGAATATTGACGACTTCTCCGGTAAGCAGAGCATTGGGATTTTTGAGCTGCGGATTCGCTTTGATCATGTCGGCAAGTGGAACTCCCCAAGCTTTCGACAACTTCCACAAGGAATCTCCCTGCTGCACGGTGTGCTGATGCATCAGCTCATAAGCCAGTTTCGGCTGATCCGGAATTTTCACTTTCTCGCCGATTTGCATGTTTTCCGGCTCGATTGCCGGATTCAGTTGGATGAGTTCCTCCAGCGGAACGTTGTACTTTTGTGCGATGAAGTACAAGGTATCGCCTTTTTTAACAATATGAATCTTCACTCCGTTCCCTCCTGCGCATTGACATAAGCTCACAAGCGGGCGTTAGCCCCTGCGTAATCCATACATCTTATGCAGGTGTTAGGCGTTTGACATCATAGCGTACAAAAATCCCGATCGGCTGAAAAAATCCGCATCAGTCCACAGTCAAGCTAGAGAGAAGCTTTGGCGATAACATGGGTTAAAGTGAGTCTACTCCTGTACCGGTATTGGCATCGCGACGGGCTCACCAGCGCGAAAAACAAAATCAGACTGTCGAGTTGGCCTCGACAGTCTGATCATTCATGGGGCATATGTCTAGAAAACTTTAACGCCTTCCACCGTCACGATCTTCCGGAACTCGGCCAGAAGATGAGTCGTCACCGGACCGGCATGTCCTTCGCCGATGATCCGGCCGTCGACTTCACGTACGGCAATGACTTCCGCCGCAGTGCCGGTAAAAAACACTTCATCTGCCACATACACGTCATGCAGCGTAAAAGGTTCTTCCTTTAACGTATAGCCGAAGCGTACGCACAGGTCCATGATCGCCCCCCGTGTGACCCCCTCCAACGCACCGAGATAGGTCGGCGGCGTATAAACGACGCCGCGCTTCACGAGGAAGATATTGTCGCTCGAACCTTCCGCCACATACCCTTGAGCATTCAGCATGATCGCTTCCCCGACATCCGCCAAGTTCGCCTGGATCTTGACGAGGATGTTGTTCAGGTAGTTCAGTGATTTGATTTTGGGGCTCAGCGCATCCGGAATGTTGCGGCGCTGGCTGACGGAAATCGAACGGAGGCCGGTACGGTAAGCTTCCTCTGGATAAATCGACAGTTGCTGTACGATAATGATCAACCATGATCGTTCGCACCGTTTCGGATCGATTCCCAGATTGCCGGGACCGCGCGATACGACCAGGCGGATGTAACCGTCGCGAAGACCGTTTTTGCGCACCGTTTCCATAAGCGCTTCCTGCATTTCGCTATATGTCAGGGGGATGTCCAGCATAATCGATTTCGCCGAATCGTACAGCCGGTCCATGTGCTCTTTACAGCGGAAAATATTTCCGTCATAAATCCGGATCCCTTCAAAAATGCCGTCACCATAAAGAAATCCGTGATCGAATACGGAAACCTTCGCGTTTTCCGGGGTTACGTATTCTCCGTTCAAATAAATCCACTGCTCTGTCATTCGCGTTTCACACCTCCGGATGGGTTAAAGAATACGGAATACTCGGGTAGGAGCCCAGAATGCGAACCTGGCAGCCGATCGCTTCAATTTCGGCAATGGCCGCAGGCAACAGTACCGTATCCAGGGACAGTTCGACGTCGATGTAAAAATAGTAGCTTCCCAGCCTTTTCTTCGTCGGCCTCGATTCGATTCGCGACAAGTTGACCCGCCGCCATGCGAAAGCCGACAATACCTGATGAAGCGCACCCGGATAATCCTCCGGCAACGTGATCAGGATACTCGTTTTCCGATGGTCCGCATCCGGACGTTCATAGGGGGTGCCGCCGACAAGCAGAAACCGGGTGAAGTTATGGTCATGATCGGTTACGCCGGATTCGAGAACGTCCAGTCCGAAACTCGCAGCAGCCAGATGGGTACCGATCGCCGCCCAGCCTCTGCCTGGGTTCTCATGAACGAGTTGTACCGCTTGCGAGGTGCTGGGTAATGTTTCGAGTTCCGCATGCGGCAACTTTGCGCGAATAAACTCATGACACTGGGCCATGGCCACCGGATGGCTAAACACTTTGTTGATTTTAGCCGGATCCCATGAGTCTTCCCCGGACGAAAGTTCATCAGTACGACCGATCAGGTTCTGAATCGAAGGAAATATCCATTCGGCCCGGATCGGCAAATCCACTTCATGAACCAGCCAATCCATATGAAGGCTGACGGAGCCGTCGATCGTATTCTCGATCGGAATGACGCTCCAGTCGGTTCGGCCGGCGGCTGTGGACAGGAATACATCGGAAATCATTTTACAATAAACGAAATCGACGTCCTGTCCGTGGAACAAATAACGGACGGCTTCGTCCGACACCGTTCCCTGCGGTAGAACGGCGACGCTTTTCCGCCCGCTCATGCCCTCACCTCCGGTCGGACCGGCGCCGCTGATGTCAACGGTGGGTCCATTTCGCCCTGGTACGCTTCTTGCACAAAACAAGACGCTCCGAACAGACACGGTTTTAACCAGCGCATCGACACCTGTATTCCCTCTGCAACCATGACTGATTTCACATACCCTTCTAACTCTCCCCGTTTCGGATCCGTCCGATCCGCAAGCAGCAGCAGGGTAGGTCCTGCCCCGGACAGCACAGCACCGAGCGCACCGTGATTGGGCGCATCGCGCAACACGGATTCCATACCCGGCACGAGTGCAGCACGGTACGGTTGGTGCAACCGATCCCGCATCGCGTGACGGAGCAAATCCAATCTCCCCGCTGCCAATGCTGCTGTCAATAATGAGCTGTGGCTCAGGTTAAATACCGCATCTTGCATCGTCACCAGCTGCGGAAGAACGTTGCGGGCTTCTTTAGTGGGCAGTTCAAAATCGGGAATGGCCACGAGCACATCCAGATCGGCCGGAGGATCAAGCTTCACCGCCTCGGCTCGTTCTCCGTCCCACGCAGCTGCAACGAAACCTCCGAATAAAGCCGCCCCGACATTGTCGGGGTGCCGTTCCATCGCGGTCGCCATCTGAAACAGCTCATCGCTCGGCAGCACGCTGCCGATCAATCCGTTGGCAGCCACGAGTGCTCCTACGATGGCGGCGGCACTGCTGCCGAGACCACGCGTCAGAGGAATATCGCTCTGTATGCCGATCTCCAGCTCTGGGATTTCGAATCCCGCTTTATGGAAAACCGCTTGGGCTGCCTCATACACCAGATTGGTCTTATCCTGTGCAATCCCATCCAGTTGACCGCCAATTAAATGAATTCGAGTGTTGACTGCTTGGCGCATCGCGAACCCGGAGAAGATAGGCAGCGCCATGCCGAGGGAATCGAATCCCGGACCCAGGTTCGCCGTGCTGGCGGGCACGATCGCTCGGGAGACACGCCCTTGCGGAACTGAACTTCCACGCATCATTTTCGAGCCTCTTCCAGCCGGGCGATGGCCTCCATAACCGCAACCTCAGAGTCGGAAACGACAACCGGCTCCGCATGAACCGATTGGATCGCGATGTTCGGATCCTTCAATCCATGTCCGGTCAGCACACAAACGACTTTCTCTCCTCCGCGGAACCCGCCCTCCCGTTTGCGCTTGCGAACGCCGGCGAGAGACGCGGCAGAAGCCGGTTCTGCGAAGATCCCTTCACGGGATGCCATCAGCTTATACGTATCGAGAATTTCATCATCCGTCACATAGTCGATTTTGCCTCCGGATTGCTGCGCGGCCGCAACGGCTGTATGCCAACTGGCCGGATTGCCGATCCGGATCGCGGTAGCTACCGTCTCCGGGTTCGCGATCGGTTCGCCTTTCACAATCGCCATTGCACCTTCCGCTTCAAACCCGATCATCTTCGGCAAGGAAGAAGATTTACCCGCCGCATGATACTCTTTGAATCCTTTCCAATAGGCCGAAATATTGCCCGCATTGCCGACCGGAATCGCCAGATAATCGGGCGCTCCGCCGAGTTGTTCACACACCTCGAATGCAGCCGTTTTCTGACCTTCGATGCGGTAAGGATTGACGGAATTCACGAGCGTAATCGGATGTTTGGCTGTAATTTCGCGTACGATCTCCAGCGCCCGGTCGAAGTTGCCTTCGATCGCGATGACTTGCGCCCCGTAAATGATCGCCTGCGCCAGCTTGCCGAGCGCAATATGGTTGTTCGGGATCAGCACGATGCAGTGCAAACCGCCGCGAGCCGCGTAAGCTGCGGCAGCCGCCGACGTATTGCCCGTGGACGCGCACATGATGGTGCGGCTGCCTTCCTCCATCGCCTTGGCCACGGCCATGACCATCCCGCGGTCCTTAAACGAGCCCGTCGGGTTTAAGCCCTCATATTTGAAGTACAAGTCCAAATCCAATTCTTCCGACAGATTCTCCGCACGGATGAGCGGCGTGTTGCCTTCTTGCAGCGTGAGCAGCGGCGTCCGGTCCGTGACCGGCAAGTATTGTTTGTATTGGGCAAGCAATCCGGGATAACGCATGTCAGAGCTCCTTTATATGGGGTTATGGGTGGATCCTTTTCAAGATGAATGCGGTCGACGTCAGCCTTCCACACGGTACATGCTTTGTATTTGTTGGACCGTCGACAAGCTGCCGAAAGCTTTGAGCACATGGTTCATCGATTCTTTGCTGGCCTCGTGCGTGATGATGATCAGCTCGGCGCCCTTCCGATTCGGAGTCGGCGGCTGCATGACGGACTCGATGCTTACATCGCATTCGGAGAATACCTGTGCGATTTGCATCAAAACGCCTGCGCGGTCCTCCACATGAAGGAGCATAAAATATTTCGAGGCGATTTGCCGGTCGCTCTTGAGCTTCTTCTCCTTATAAGAAATGCTGGCTTGGCGTCCGTTGACGCCCAGCTTCCAATTTTTAATGACCGCCACCAGGTCCGCTACCACCGAAATAGCCGTCGGCATTTGGCCTGCACCGGGACCGTAGAACATCGTTTCTCCGACCGCTTCTCCATGAACATATACCGCATTATACACGCCGTTAACGGCGGCGATCGGATGGCTTTGCTTCACGAAGGTCGGCTGAACGCTGACGCTGATATAGTCGTCCTGACGTTCGGCGATACCCAGCAGCTTGACCACATAGCCGAGGCTTTTGGCATACCATATATCTTGCTGACTGACGGCACTGATTCCTTTGACATCCACATCCTCCAGCGCGATGTTGGCCCGGAAGCCGATAGTTGCGAGAATCGTCATCTTGCGTGCCGCATCCAGTCCTTCGACGTCAGACGTCGGATCCGACTCCGCGTACCCTAGTGTCTGTGCTTCCTTCAGAACATCCTCGTACGCGGCGCCTTCCTGGCTCATTTTCGTCAAAATATAGTTGGTCGTGCCGTTCACGATCCCCATGATCTTGGTGATGCGGTCGGAGGAAAAGCCTTCGATGAGTGTGCGGATAATCGGTATGCCGCCGGCCACGCTTGCCTCATACAGGATGTCGCAGCCTTTCTCATGGGCCTTGGCCAGCAGTTCAGGTCCGTGAAGGGCCATGAGATCCTTGTTCGCAGTCACGATGTGCTTGCCCCGCTCGAGCGCCTCGAGAATGATTTCCTTCGTACCGGAAATGCCGCCCATGACTTCGACCAATACGTCGATCTCAGGGTCACGGACAATTTCCCACGGGTCATCCGTCAACTTGGCGGGATCCACGGCGATGCTGCGGCCCTTCGATTTGTCCCTGACCAAAATCTTATGAATGGAAATCGGAGATCCGACTTGACTTTGCAAATCTTCATGATGGCCCTCGATGATGCGGACGACACCCGTGCCGACGGTTCCGAGTCCGAGCAGCCCGACTTTTACCGGTTTCATTTGCCGAATTCCTCCTATGCGCGACGCCGCCTAACCGTTACCGGCCAGATGCGGTTCGCTTTTGTTCTCTTTGATGCCCCTATTTTCATCAGCCTCTGCCGACAATCGCAGCCCGCTTCACTCCGTCAATCGCGCGGAGCTGCCCGGTCAATTCCTGCAGCGTTCCACTCAGTTTGGAAATGTCCAGTGACACGACGACATTGGCCAAGCCCTGCAGCGGGATCGACTGGTAAATCGTAAGTACGTTTCCTTCGCTCACGGCGAGCATTCCCAACACTTTGGAGAGTACCCCGGACCGGTGTTCCAAGTCGACCGAGAGGGTGACGATACTCTCCCTGGTTGCCTGCTCCAGCAAATATACGCCTTCCTTATACTTGTAAAACGCGCTGCGGCTTAGGCCGACCCGTTCCGCGGCTTCATGCACGGTGGCCGCTTCGCCTCGACGCAACAATTCCTTGACCTGCTCCGCTTTGAGGATGCCTTCGGGCAGCAAGTCCTCTCGGACGACGTAATAGCGCTCTGCCATGTTCCGTCCTCCCAGAAAAGACGACTGTTTGTGTATAGTGGACATTATATCGAAATCCACCACCGACGGCAATAGGCGATTTCGCAAGCATAAACGGCTGTCGCCGTCCTTGGATGGCAGCATACATTTATGTCGGAGACGTTTCAGAAAAGTATAGGTGACAACTTATACTTTCTGAAACGTGTAAAAAGCCGACCGAGCTGCGCTTTCGCGGCGGCAAACGGTCGGCTTCTGTTCAATCATCGTCGTATAAGTAGGATTCGGCTCCACCCTCGAAAAATTCGAATTCGAAATCCCCGATCCGGATCGTGTTGCCGCCTTTGGCCCCCCACTTGCGAAGCTCCTTGTCGACCCCCGCATTCCGAAGGATCGTGGCGAACCGCATGATCGCCTCGTAGGATCCGAACTGTGTCCGTTTGAGGAGCTTCTCGATCGATTCGCTCTCGACAACAAACGTTTCGTTTTCCCGGCGAATGGTGAAATCCTGATCGTTCCCGGGTTCATACCGGTATACGATTCCTTCCTCGGCGCTTGCCTTTTCGGCTTCTTCCAGTGCAACGGGTTCCGGAAGGGACTCGAGCAGTTCCGCTACCCGATATAACAGCTCCGGCACCCCTTCCCGGGTTAGTGACGAGATGGGTATGACCTCGGTATCCGGCGAGATTTCGACCAGACGGCTCCGAAATTGTTCCAGGAATTCCGCGGAGTCCGGCATGTCCATTTTGTTCGCAGCCACAATTTGCGGTCGTTCCGCCAACTTCGGGTTGTATAATTTCAACTCTTCGTTGATTTTCTGCCAATCGTCGAACGGATTGCGCCCTTCGAGTCCGGACATGTCGACGACGTGGACAATGATGCGGGTTCGCTCTACATGCCTCAAAAACTCGTATCCGAGTCCAACACCGGAATGCGCGCCTTCGATTAATCCGGGAAGATCCGCCATGACGAAACTTCGATCATCCCCAAGATCAACCACACCCAAATTCGGCGTGATCGTCGTAAAGTGATACGCGCCGATTTTGGGACGGGCGCCCGATACAACGGAAAGCAGCGTAGATTTGCCGACGCTGGGGAATCCGACCAGGCCGACATCGGCCATCACTTTCAGTTCGAGAACGACCCAGCGTTCCTGCCCTTCTTCGCCGTTCTCGGCGATGGCAGGGGCGGGATTGTTGGGAGCCTTGAACCGGGTGTTCCCCCGTCCTCCGCGGCCGCCTTTGGCTACGATCACCTCTTGCCCATGACGAGTCATGTCGGCAACAGTTTCTCCGGTGTCGTCATCGATCACCACTGTACCCGGCGGAACACGCACGACCATATCATCGGAATTCGCGCCGTGCTGCGATTTGTTCCGTCCTTTTTCTCCACGCGGGGCCTTAAAGTGCTTCTGGTAGCGAAAATCCATTAACGTGCGCAATCCTTCGTCCACCCGAAACACGACGTTGCCGCCTTTGCCGCCGTCCCCGCCTGCGGGGCCCCCTTCCGGCACATACAACTCCCGCCGGAATGCGACAAGCCCGTCGCCGCCATCCCCGCCTTTTACGAATACTTTCGCTTTGTCCACAAACATGATGATTCAACTCCGTCAGGCGGTCAGGGGAAAAGTGACGAGCAATCTGCGGGACGGACCCTCCCGGATCCCTCCCAGTTCCTCTTCCTTTAATTGCCCCAAACCGTCCACCAATTTTTTCATATCATCCGCCAAGCTGTTGCCCGCAGCCAATTCACCCTCGAAAACGAGTTCCAGGCATAACGAACCTTGGTTTGGGAATAACGTGACATGCAGCAGATTCTCTCCCGATGCAGGAGAGACGGCACGGTACCGGACCGAATTGATGATCCCGATCAATACCGGCGTCAGTTTCTCCATCTGGAAAGGCATCCGGTCCAACTGCAGGCCGTCCGCCACCTTGAAATCCAATCGCACATGGTCGCACAAGGTACGGAAGGAAAGGAGAAACGTGGACAGCTCCGCGCTTCCCAGCCCGGAAATCTTGCTGTCGTTCTCCATTCGCTCCCTTATTCTGTCCACGATCTCGACCGCTTTATCGGGTTTCTTCAATCGCAAGTAACCGTATAAAATTTGCAAATCGTTCATCCAGTCATGCCGATGGTGGCTAAGCGTGCGGATGGCCGACTCCCTGGCATGCTCCAGCATGCGGGCGTTCTGCTCGCGGATATTCCGTCTGTCCGCTAGAACGTAGAGAGCAGCTGAAGCGACTGTCCAACCCACGAATAACACCAACGGCCACCAAGTTTCCCGCCAAATGTACACCGCTGCGGCGGGCAGAAGGAGCGAAATGAAAGCCCCGACACCTAATCGGGTTTGATTGTTCACGTTGAAACGGCCCTCCGTTTCTACATCATTTGGCGAATATTTCCAATTACTATACTCGCCGAGTATAACACGAACATGGAGGCCATATGGCAAGAGGCCTTCTTTCCTTCCTTAACGCAAAAACCCCGGCCGCAATCGCCGGCCGGGATTCTGGATGCGTATTAAGCTTCGAGAGCCGCCGCAACGGGCGCCTGATCTGCAGGATAGACGCTGACTTTCTTACGGTCGCGTCCCCAGCGCTCGAATTTGACGACGCCTTCCACTTTCGCGAACAGCGTGTCGTCTTTGCCGATGCCGACGTTGTTGCCCGGATGGATCTTCGTGCCGCGTTGGCGTACGAGGATGCTTCCCGCCGTCACGGCTTGACCGTCCGCACGCTTCGTGCCGAGTCGCTTGGACTGGCTGTCGCGTCCGTTCCGGGTCGAACCTACCCCTTTTTTCGAGGCGAACAACTGAAGATTAAGCTTCAACATGGTGTCTACCTCCTTCTAGGTAAATATCTCTTTTATTTGCACGTATTTCGTATACTCATCCGCAATGGATTCCAGCGCCGCGACCATTCCCTCGAGCAAGAGTTGCGCCTGCTCTTCGAAATTGCCGTCTTCGTTCAAAGGCGCTTCAGCGGTCAGCCAGCCTCCGCGCATCTCCGCTTCAGGGACAAGCCCTGTCAGCTTCTCAATCGCGTTGACGGCACCGACGGTTACGGCTGAGACACCGGCACAGACGATGTCTCTGCCGGAATCCTTATACTTCGCATGACCCGAGACGGAAAACCGCCGGATCCGGCCAGCTTCGCTGCGTTCGATCGTGATCGTGATCATCGTTAGCCTTACGCCTTGATGGCTTCGATCGTCACTTTCGTGTACGGCTGACGATGGCCTTGTTTGCGATGATAGTTCTTCTTCGGCTTGTACTTATAGACGATGATTTTCTCGCCTTTGACGTGTTTCTCGACTTTGCCCGTTACGGTTGCTCCGGCCAAAACCGGGCTTCCCGTGGTCAAACCGCTGTCGGTCGATACGGCTAAAACGCGGTCAAACGTAATGTTGTCGCCTTCGGTAACGGAAAGTTTCTCCACGAAGATGACGTCGCCCGTCTGAACCTTGTATTGTTTGCCGCCGGTTTCAATAATCGCGTACATTTGGTGCACCTCCTCATACTTAAGACTCGCCTCGTGGGGTGCCCGGTTGCCGCAGCTCGTAAAGCGAACCAGGGCAGTGCCGGTCTTATCGACCCGGTGAAGAGCGGTTTCCGCATGCAAATCCATTGCACGCACTCAAACATAGTATCATAAACGACACATGATTTCAATGTTGTTTGTTTGGAAGTCAGCGGGAGGATATTTTGCCCCGTCCCATGCATGTCGGACACGTTTCAAAAAAGAAGCTGGACACGCTCTCCCGCGCTTTTTTGCGGGTGATTTCAAGCAGACCGAGCCTCGTCCAGCCCACGACCTGGCATTTGGTGCGGTCCCGTCTCATCGTCGTTTCCAATAACTGCTCCACCTTCTCGCGATGTTCGTCTTTCTCCATGTCAATGAAATCCACAATGATAATTCCGCCCACATCCCGCAGCCGGAGCAGTCGGGCAATCTCCTCGGCCGCCTCCAGATTGGTCTGAAAAACGGTCTCCTCCAAGTCGACGGAACCGGTATATTTACCGGTGTTCACGTCAATCACACTGAGCGCCTCCGTCTGGTCCCATACCAGATAACCGCCGCTGAAGAGCCGGATTTGAGATTGGAACGCACGATCCACCTGTTCTTTGATACCGAATTTATCGAACAGCGGCGTCGGTTCACGATACAGGTGAACCCGTTCTTCGAGAAGAGGAGCCGTCTTGCGCAAATAAGCCTTAGTCTCTTCCATACAGGTTTCGTCATCGACGATCAATTCTTCCGTATCCGGCGTAACGACGTCCCGCACCATACGCTGAACCAATCCCGAATCCCGGTGAAGTTCGGCCGGCGACTTGGCCTGCTGCCCAAGTCGGGCCGCACCATTCCATATCCGCCGCAAGGCGTCCAAATCCTCAGCCAGCGCCTCGCGGCTTTCTCCTTCCGCATTCGTGCGCAAAATGATGCCTTCACCCGCATGGCGAAGCTCCTCCGCCAGCGACCGAAGCCGGCTTCTCTCTTCTTCCTGCTCGATTTTTTTGGATATGCCCACATAGTCCGCCTGCGGCATATAAACGAGCCACCGGCCCGGCAGCGAGAAATGGGTCGTAATCCGGGCGCCTTTACCGCCCAACGGTTCTTTCATGACCTGAACGATCAATTCGTCACCGGTGGACAGAAGATCCGCAATCGAGGGCTTGTCCTTGGGCTGTTTGTCCAAATGGGGGTGCAGCGCGTCGTCTACGTACAAAAACGCGTTTTTGGGCAGACCGATGTCGACGAATGCCGCCTGCATGCCGGGCAGCACGTTCACAACCCTGCCTTTATATAGATTGCCGACGAGCGAATTTCCTTCGGATTTTTCTACGCTGAACTCGGTCAGCCGGCCGTCTTCCAGCAGAGCCGATTGGGTCATATTGCGCGCGCAATGGACAAACAGCTGCTTCATGCCGACCTCCGTGTTCTCGCCCTGTAGAAAGGATGGCGAGTTCATTATACTTGTCATTTTACATGAAAAATCGCAAGTCCGCATGTCCCGCTGTCAAATGTCCCAGAAATCCGTCGATAATTGTCCCTTCCGGCACCACTTTCACAATTCGGCCTTTCCTCATCACATAGACGAGGTGATAACCTTCTTTCATAAACAGATGAACAACCGAAGCGATCGGGCGGTTTTCCCCGATGACAATCGGACGAGCCAGCGTGCCCCGGTCCAAATGCAGCTCCGATCGGCGAACGCGATGAACGAGAAACCGCAGGAACAAAAAAGGAACGTGACGGCGGTGCATCCAGTTGGAGAAAATGAGAAACAAACCGACAACCAGCAAATTAAGCTCCAACAGGCCGCCTCTCCACAAGGGAATGAACGCACACAAAATAACCCCGGCACTAAATACGATACTGATCGTCGCGCACCACACGAGTGCCCGATGGAACGGTAAATGCAGGCTGATCCACGCCTGCAGCAGCTTTCCCCCGTCGAGCGGCAAGATCGGCAATAAATTAAAAAGGCAAATGAGCAAGTTGGCGCGCACAAACTGATCCGCCCAAGTCCCATCCACCCATCCGGCTTGTCCGAGCAGCCAGCCGGCTGCCGCGAGCCACACGTTTTGAACCGGGCCCGCCAGCGCCACCCACATTTCTTCCCGCACCGGGAGTGCGCCCGCTTCCTCGATTTCGACGACGCCTCCGAACGGGAGCAATCTCACTTCCTTAACGGTCCAGCCGAATCGCAGCGCAGCGGCGACATGTCCCAGCTCGTGAATGAGAACCATGACGAAAAGCGCCGCCAATTCCAGGAACCTCCCGGCCGCTACGGATGCCAACATGACCAGCACGAATAAAGGATGAAGAGTGAAAGCGATTCCCCGCCATTTAATCAAACGGCACCACTTCCGCCGGATCCAGCGTTTTGCCGTTTTTCTTCACGGCGAACCGAAGCAGGCTTTCGCCTCCGGCGTCCAGCGGGGCGGGAATGCTGCCCAGCCGCTGTCCAGCTTCCACCCAATCTCCCGCCTTAATGGTTGGAGACTCCAAGTTTCCGTACACCGTAACGATTTGGCCGGCGTGCTGAACCAAAACCGTCGACTTGCCGTCTGCTTCCGTCGCCACTTGAAGGATGCGCCCCGCATACACGGCCTTCACCCCGCTCCCCCCCGATGCCGCAATGCGAACGCCGCTTCCGTCCTGGGCGAACGTTTGGACGATTCGCCCTTCCACAGGGAGTACCGCCAGCTGCCGGTCCCATACCCCGGAAACCGCCCGGGTGTCTCCACTGCTGCGGAAAATCGGCAAAAAAGCAGGTGATCCGCCGAACTTCTGCTCGTACCACACCTCCACGGAATGGAAATCCATGTCCTTGGTCACGGCTTGGATTGTCCACGTTCTGGCCTCTCGGCCTCCAGGCAGTCCAGATACAAACCAGCCCCAAGCCATACCGAATACGACTGCTGCGGCAGCTAGCCGGAGAGCAAAACTTCGACCAAAAGAAGAACCGTCGTTTCTCTGAGAAACGGACTGTCGAGGCGGTGACGTCCGTACCGGCGCCAATTTGCCCATTCCTGTCCAGTTCGGTGCCTCTGCACGCCGCCGCCGCTCATGTTCTTTCCACCATTTTTCGGGATCGGGTTCGGGTTCGGATTCGGGAACTTGTTCGGTCAATGAGCCTGGAATTTGCAGTACTTCTGACCCTTTATGATCCCGCGGCGATGATTCGTCCGAGGTGTCGAGCGACAGATCAAACCGGGACAATTCATGATGTTCCCGTATGTCCGGCAACTGCCCTAACAGCTTCTCGATCCGTTCCTGCCTTCGACGACGTACATTATCGCGGATGAGCATGGCCAAGACCTCCCTTGTCCACTTGTCTATAACAGCCTATGGCAGACGAGAAAGGATTAGAATAAGTAAAACGACGCACCGCTGAGCGTGGGCGTCGTTAAGTGTCTATTTCAGATTTGTCCTGATGGGCGCGAATACTGAATATGATGCCGATGGATGCCATGTTGAGCAGGAGAGAAGTTCCGCCATAACTGATGAATGGAAGCGTGATGCCGGTAATCGGCATCATGCCGATCATCATTCCGATGTTCTCGAAGATCTGGAACACGAGCATTGTGGCAATGCCGATAATAATGAAGGAACCCCGCAAATCGTAGCATTGATAGGCAATAATGATCATCCGGTAGATAAAGAGAAAGTATAACAGAAGCAGCAGCGCGGCTCCTTGGAAGCCGAACTCCTCACCGACGACGACGAAGATGGAATCGGAATACATATAGGGAATCATTTTGCGCTTCTTGGATTCACCCTGCATGTACCCGTCTCCGGCCAGCCCGCCTGAGCCGACGGCAATTCTGGCGTATTCGGACTGTCTTCGATCATCGGCAGACGCCTGTTCGGGATGAATGTAGGTATTAATCCTTTGATACCAGTGGACCTTGTGTTTGGCCTCCAGATAGTCGTGTATTTGGGTGTTGTAGGTATTGAACAGGGTCACGAACAAAAACAACCCGCCGAGAACGGCTACCAACCCGATCATGACGTAGGAGTATCTGACATTGCCGATCCACAGCATGCCGAGTGTAATAAAGATGTAAATCACCGCGTTGCCCAAATCAGGCTGTGCCATAACGAGAACGAACGGCACAAGTGCTGCGGCGGCCACCAACGACACATCGGTGCGCATACGCAGCGGGTCGCCCTGTCGTCGTCCCATGATGGCCGCAATGGCCAATATCATAAACACCTTCATAAACTCGGCCGGCTGGAATTGAAATCCTCCCGGCAGTATGAACCAGCTTCTCGCCCCGTTTATGAGCGGTGCAAATTTAAAGACGAGGACAAGGAGGATAAGACCGATCGCGTACCAGACATACCAGGTTTTGAGCAGCAACCGGTAGTCGAACATCGTCATGAGTATGATCACAACAAATCCGACTGAATAATAAATAAGTGTCTTGACGTCGTAGAGATGATACCGCGGATCGCCGTACGTCGCGCTTCGAACGAGCAATGCGCTGAAGCACATCATACCGGCCAGGATGAGAAGTATTATCCAGTCGATTTTTTTGACTCGGTTCAGCAAGCTTGAATCATCCCATTCCCAAAAACTTCTTGACCCGGCGGAACATCCCGGTCTTCTCATCCAATTGCATCAGAGGAACGGTCTCGCCGAGAATCCGGCGGGCGATATTGCGATAAGCGATGGCAGCCCGGGAATCCAGGTTCATCACCGTCGGCTCACCTTGGTTGGCTGCTTTGATCACCAGTTCGTCGTCCGGCACGATCCCGATCAAGTCAATGGCCAACACTTGACAAATATCATCGATTTCCAGCATATCGCCGCTCTTGAGAAGGTTTGGGCGTATCCGGTTGATGACCAGCTTCGGTGCGGCCATTTTGGATTTTTCCAAAAGCCCGATGACCCGGTCGGCATCTCGTACGGCTGCATTCTCCGGTGTGGTGACGATGATCGCCTGATCGGCTCCGGCCACCGCGTTGCGGAAACCTTGCTCGATACCGGCGGGGCAGTCGATAATAACATAGTCGAAATCCGGTTTCAGGCTCTCGATAATTTGGCGGACCTGTTCCGGAGAAATGTCGTTTTTATCTTTGGTTTGGGCTGCGGGAAGCATATACAGTTCGTCGAACCGTTTGTCCTTGACCAGCGCCTGGTTCACCCGGCAACGGCCTTCCGCCACGTCAATCAGATCGTAGATGATCCGGTTTTCAAGTCCCATGACCACGTCCAGATTGCGCAAACCGATGTCGGTATCCACCATGCACACTTTTTTGCCCATCAAAGCCAAGGCGGTTCCCAAATTGGCAGTTGTTGTCGTTTTGCCGACACCGCCTTTACCGGATGTGACCACAATCGCTTCTCCCATGATTTACACTCCTTTGAACTGCATGACTTCCTTGCGATGGCGGCCGAGACTCGCCATTTTGTCGATGGCCATCGTGCCGTCGCGTAAGAATGCATATTCCATCCAGGGATCGCCGGAAGCCCATTCGTCCGGCGGACGGCTGATGACATCGGCGATCCGCAGTTGAGTCGGCGTCATGAGCGAAGCCGCGATTATCGCGTGATCGTCTCCCGCGGAACCGGCGTGCGCCATTCCTCTCATAGCACCCAGCACGTAAATATCTCCGGTGCAACGCAGCGTGCCGCCCGGATTCACGTCGCCGAGCAGCACCAAGTTCCCGGTATACTCGACTGTTTGGCCGGACCGGACGATACCCGTCATCGTATAAAGTGCCGGTTTGGCGTCAGCATCCGGAGGCAGTGGATCGCTCTCAATCGATTGTACGAGCAGATTGCCCTGTCTTTTAATGACCGCACGCAGCCGCTCCTTGTCCTCATCCTCCAACTGGCGGGATCCAAGCTTCAGGAAAACATGCACGATCGGTCCGGTAAATTGTTGTTCATGCTTGTCCAGCTTGGCGTTCAGGTCGTCTAGCAGCGTAACGAAGTCGCACTGGTCGTCCAAGAGAAAGATCAGACCTTCTTTAACGCCCTTGATGATAATGGGTGATTTCCCGGCCATGTTGTCCGCTCCTCCCTTGTATGAGAATTCTGCCAATCGAAGCAGAACTCCTGCCTCCAGCGAAAGATCCCGTCACACCCGCGGTTCCTCTCCGGAGGACGCCGATTGTCGGAATAAAAAACGCCGGACAGGCAAGTAGAGGACAAGTGCGGCGAGAATTTCCAGGAGCAAACTCGGCACCATATACCAGTAAAAAGCAAATCCGTAAGACCATTGCGTTAACCGGAACAGCCGGTAAATCAAATACACGATTGTGTTGAGCGCTAAGCCTCCTATAGCCGTTAGTCCGATCACGGCTGCAAGGGTGGGAATGCTCCGTTCAAACGCCAAGCCGGCTGTATAGCCGATCAGCCCCATCCCAAAACCGTAGGGCCCGATCAGATTTCCGTAATAAAGTAAATCACCCAGCAGCCCGAAACCGAGACCGAACAGGAAAGCTCTATGCCTGCCTGCAAAGCAGGCCACATACAGGGTTAGAATGAAGGTCAGGTGCGGAACCAGCCGATCGCTCCATGCGGCAGGCACCAGCCAGGGTACCACCCCGTTTTCGATCAGCAGCAGTACGATGCCCGCTAACACGGCACGGTTCATTTTCATGATCACGGTCCGTCCATTCCCGGAGTGATAACCACGAACACTTCACGAATGTGATCGAAATTAGCCGCAGGCCGAACCGAGGCTTTCTGCGTGAGGCCGAAATCTCCGACCTGCCGGTTCTCCACGGTTCCGATCATGATCCCCCTCGGAAACACGTTCCCGAGACCGGAAGTAATGACCTTGTCGCCCTTGACCATTTTATCGTTCTCGTCGATCTTGGACATCTGGAGCATACCGGTTTGTTCGTCGAACGAATCGATAATTCCGAATGAGGACGATTCTTTGCCGAAAATGGTAGCCGCCACCTGCACCCCTTGCGGCGACTCCGGTGACAGTTGGGTGATCGGTTCCACCGTTGAAGTAAACTCCGACACATGGCTGATCAAGCCGATCAAACCGTCGGTAGTCGTCACCGCCATCTGGGACTTGATCCCGTCGCGGGAGCCGAGGTTGATCTTGATCGTCTGGTCAAACGGATTGGAGCTGCTGCCGATTACTTGCGCGATTAAGTACCGATAATGATATAACTGCTTTTGATTTTCCGTAAATTGAAGGGCGTTTTTGAGGCGTTCGTTTTCGGCTTCGATAAAATTGTACTTCAGTTGATCTTGGGCGTACCTGGCTACCGTCTGACGGAGTTGTTGATTTTCGTTGTAGACGTCGGAAAGCCGGCCGAGGTCGCCGAGAAAATCGGCAACCGCCCCGACCGGCCGGTACAACGCTCCCTGCACCGTTCCAACGGCGTCGTTCATGAACTTCTCCGGCCAAGTCAGCCGGGTCCGTCCAAGCGTAAATCCCATGACGGCGATAAATACGATCAGTCCGATCATCAGGATGAAAAGCCGTTTGTTGCGCATCAATCTAAAAATTTCGGCTCACCTGCCTTCCCGGCCCGTAAGAGGTGCGATCAGCGTCCGGACTTCGACCTCGATCCGCCTTTGGATTTGAACAGATGGATATTCTCAAGCGCGCGTCCCGTGCCGATCGCCACGCAGTCCAGCGGGTTTTCAGCCACGATTACCGGCATTCCGGTTTCACGGGCGAGCATTTTATCCAGATTGCGAAGAAGCGCTCCGCCGCCCGTAAGTACGATGCCCCGGTCCATAATGTCGGACGACAGCTCGGGAGGACATTTCTCCAACGTGACCTTGACGGCGTCGATGATGGCATTCACGGTATCGGACAGCGCCTCGGCGACCTCATCGGACGTGATCGCGAGCGTCTTGGGCAGTCCCGTTACCAGATCGCGGCCGCGGATTTCGATTGATTCCATCTTATCCAGCGGCATGGCCGATCCGATTTCCATTTTCAACTGCTCCGCAGTCCGTTCGCCGATCATCAGGTTGTATAAGCGTTTGATGTATTGAATGACCGATTCGTCCATTTCGTCGCCGGCAATCCGGATCGAACGGCTCGTGACGATGCCGCCCAGCGAAATGACAGCCACTTCGGTCGTTCCGCCGCCGATGTCGACCACCATGCTGCCGGTCGGTTCCCACACCGGCAAATCGGCGCCGATCGCGGCTGCGAACGGTTCTTCGATTGTGAAAGCTTCCCGGGCACCGGCTTGTTTGGTGGCGTCCTCTACTGCGCGCTTCTCCACGGCTGTAATACCCGAAGGTACGCATACCATCACGTTCGGATGGCGCGGAAACATGGAGCGCTCCTTCTGAGCGCGGCGGATGAAATATTTGATCATGATCGCGGTGGTCTCGAAGTCCGCGATCACTCCGTCTTTCATTGGGCGGATGGCCACAATGTTGCCGGGTGTACGCCCGATCATTTTCTTGGCGTCACCGCCGACGGCTTCGATTTTCTTGGTATCGGTACGCAAGGCCACCACCGACGGTTCTCTGACGACAATTCCTCTTCCTTTGACATAAACAAGTGTGTTGGCGGTTCCGAGGTCAATCCCCAAATCGCGCGTAAATCCTCCAAACATATCCCGGTACCTCCTGGTATAGACAATCCTTATTATTATATTACAAGCAGCCTAGTTCCTTCAAACTGATAAAGCGGTTATCCCCGATGACAATATGATCCAACAGTTCGATTCCGACCAGTTCCCCGGCTTCCGCAAGCCTGCGGGTCAGTTGCAAATCTTCCGGGCTCGGCGTCGGATCCCCGCTCGGATGGTTGTGAGCGCACAGAATGGACGCGCTGCTTCTACGGATGGCGGCCCGAAACACTTCCCGCGGATGTACGACGGATGCGTTAAGACTACCGATCGACAGTGTCTGACGGCCGATGAC
The DNA here is from genome assembly GCA_028287445.1 of Cohnella sp. Lineage (GTDB taxonomy): Bacteria > Bacillota > Bacilli > Paenibacillales > Paenibacillaceae > Cohnella. The sequence continues at coordinate 20,484 of JAQBPQ010000144.1, read as the reverse complement.
CCGGTTTTTGGTATTCAGAAAAAGAACGACAAAATGCTCCTCCCGCAGATGGCGAAGTTCTTCCATGAGCAAATCCGCCGCATCTTGCGGTCTCGCCACCGCCACAGCTTCCGGCAGGCGTGAGCGCACCACACGGCGTCCCAGTTCCAGCGATGCCTGCAGCTCAAGCGCCTTGATCGGGCCGACACCGGGAATATGCGTCAACTCGTCCCAACTGCGTTCCGCAAACCGGCGAAGTCCTCCGCAGTCTTGCAAAATGCGATGAGCCAAATGGATGGCGGATTCCCGTCTGCTGCCGGTTCGCAGCAAAATTGCCAGAAGTTCCGCATGGCTGAGCGCTTCTGGGCCGAGCCGCACCATTCTTTCTCTTGGCCGTTCTTCTTCCGGCAAGTCGCGGAGTCGATAAGCATGGTTTTCCAACCTTAACTTCCTTCTTTCGACAGTCCGCGTCGGCTGCGGATTTGGCTTGTCGATTTCCGTCAGGGCAGAGAAACCCCGAAACGTTCCAGTTGAACGGCCAGCAAAGACAACGGCAGTCCTACAACGTTGAAATAGCAGCCTTCCAGCGAATCCACCAAAAGCGCTCCAATACCCTGAACGCCGTATGCGCCCGCTTTGTCCATGGGCTCTCCGGTTTTGACATACCGCCGGATTTGATCGGGAGTTAACTCCCGTATTCGCACTTTGGTTACCCGATGGGACGTGACCGTCTGCCCATCCAGAAGACCGATGCAGCAGACGCCTGTAAACACTTCATGCGTACGTCCGGCCAAACGGCTCAGCATGTCGACGGCGTCCTCCGGGTCTTTAGGCTTGCCCATAATTTGGCCGTCCAATGCCACGATCGTGTCGCTTCCGACGACAACCGCCGGTGTTCTCATCGTGCCTCGAACCGTTTCCCATACGACCCTTGCCTTACGATTCGCCAACTCTTCGACAATTCGCTCCGGCAGCCAGTCGGCCGGCGTATTCTCGTCCGCATGGCTTGGACGCACCATAACAGGAAGACCCAAAGTGGTAATCAATTCTTGCCTGCGCGGTGAGGTCGAAGCCAAAATCAGAGTTGGGCGCATCGTAGGTAACATGAGAAACGTCTTCCTTTCGAAGGTCATTTTACATTCGGCGATAAAGCCAAATGGCGGCCGCAGCGCCGACGATACTCAGCAAAGTCAGGTCGACGTGCAGCTTGAGATCGTAGCGGATGACAGCCAAATCGGCGGCCGGAGACCAGGAAAGCGACGTTGGACGAGTCAAAAAGGAAATCCCCTGAACGTCCTTAAGCGCCCGAGCGGCCAATGATCCCGCCACCAGTCCCAATATGACGAACAAGACAAGAATCCAGCCGTTTTTCTTCATGATTCCTCGTCTCCCACCATTTTTTGACACCCGTTTATTCATTATACGTTCCGCGGACAAGTCGCACAATCTACTAATTAACGCCAATACCCGGTCCACCCGAAACGATGGATCGCCCGGTTTCCTTTTCACGGGACCGACGCCTTATAAAAAGCAAAAAACAGCTCCATCTTATGGGGCTGTTTAGGCCGAAAGTCCTTATAGCCGTCCCTATTTCTGAAAAAACATTTATTTTTTGTTATCGTTTTGCAAAGTGGACCTAAGCCCCCGGTCGCCCAAAATCGCATTCATGACATCCGATTGGATGCTCCATAAATGGAACCGCGAATTTTTGCGGCTATAGTCGTCGACCGAAACCATCGCCGCTTTTAAGCTTTGTTCGATTGACTTTGCAGCCTCTTGGGCGGTTCCTGTCAGGCGGGCAGCCCCCGGCACCGCTTCAAGCCAAAGCCGGTACGTTTCCCTAAGCGAGGAGAGCGCCGAAGGATCCATCGGCTGTGGAAGTTCATCCTGCAGGGCGCTTACGGAAAGACCGGACAGCTTCCGGGTCAATTCCGCGCTCTGCTGCACGAATGCGGCCAACTCCTCCCCGCCTTGAGCCGCGCTTGCACGGATGGCGTCGCCGACACTTGATTTCACATATACTTCAAGTCCGGCCAGTTGCCCGACCAGACGCAACGCTTCCGCGCTGGAATCGGTCGCGCCCACATAGATCCGGTAACCGTCTGCCCGGTCGACTGCGGAGGGCAATCCTTTGCCTTTCAGTACATCCAGCGCCGCGTTCATGGTTTCCTGCGAACGGAAAACACCGTACTGGAGAAGGTACATGGAAGAAGCGGTGATTTGGCCCGCGCTTCCTGCTCCCGAATTTCCCGACGGAATCGTGCCTTGCACTTGAGAGCTCACCACGCCTGGTTCGGCCGACGCTTTAGCGTGCGCGTCCGTACCGGAGGCAGGCGGAATCGGAAAGGGGGACTCTCCCGTAAACAGCGTGAGAACCAGATAACCGAACAAAGCTCCGGTAGCTACAGCGCCTGCGACAGAAGCAAACACGCGCCACCAGGACGGCCCCTCGCTCCGAGTCAATGCCCCGGAGATCCATCCGGCCCGATGCTGGACGTCCTCTTCCGGACTCCAATTCGGTAAATCGGTTACCGTTGTCGCGGCAACGGTAACCGGTACACGGATCGGATCGGCACGGCGGATCATTTCTTCCAACACGTAAAGGTCATCCCGCAAAGGCCCTTCCGTATGGTAGAGGGTTTGGTCCTGCGCGGGTTCGTCCCGAGGAGGAATTGTGCCCGCCATCGGCCGGCCATCGACGGCTTCCGCAGGCCGTTCCGGTAGTCGGCCGGCCAGTGATCCTGCGCTTTGCGGACGGGACGCCGGTTGGGGCGGATCAAACCGGAACGTCATTCTCGCTTTCGGCTGCATATGTGTCTCTCCCTTGCTCTCATCTCTAGTAATTAGAATATGAGAGAGACAAGACAAATATGATCCTTTACACCAAGTAAAAACGGCTTCGCCATCCTTTCAAGAGTGCGGACCCGTTTTTATCGGAGGATATTCAGAAATAGATAAGAGTGAAACTTATAAATTCTGAATAGCCAAGCATAAACGGACTATCGCCGTCCTCATCGCGGTGGTAAACGTTGATGTCGGAGATCATTCAGAGATGAGCGGTGCAAACTTATAAATCCCGAATGATGGACAAAAACCTCCAGCTCCAAAATTAACGGAGCTGAAGGTTTCTTAAGTCCATATTATTGGGTTACGCCCCTTCCCGCTCCCGCAAAATGGTTACCAGGCTGTCCGCCGCTTTCCAGATGTCGCCGGCTCCCATTGTGAGCACGAGATCTCCTGGAGCGATGCGCTCCGCGAGCAAGTCCCGCACTTCTTCCTTTGTCGGCACGTAGGATACGTTCGGATTGCTGTTTCCCGCAATGAGCTCTACCAGCCGCTGGGAATGGACACCTTCGATCCGCTGCTCGCCGGCCGGTGAATAGATGTCGGTAATGATCACCTCGTCGGCGTCTGCGAACGCTCTGCTGAATGCGTCCAACAAAAAGAAGGTTCGCGTGTAACGCTGAGGCTGAAAGACGGCGATGATCCGTTTGCCTGTGGCTTTCGCCGCTTGGATGGTGGCCTGGATTTCGGTCGGGTGATGAGCGTAATCGTCGATGACCAGCATGTCCCTCACTTCTCCGAGCACTTGGAACCGCCGTTTGGCTCCGCGGAAATCCCGTATCGCCGCCGCGATCCCCTCGAAGGGCGCACCGGCCTCGAGGCAAACAATGATGGTAGCCATCGCGTTATATACGTTATGAAGCCCAGGCACCGACAAAGTTACGTCGCCGAGTGTCTGGTTGCCGCGTCGCACCGTAAAGGTGGCGCAACGATCGCCCAAAAGGATTTCGGATGCGGTGTAATCCGCGTCCCGATCGATGGCGTAGGTCACAAGATTCGTCACATCGCTTACTTTCGGAATGATGGTGCGCACGTTCTCATCATCGGTGCACACAACGGCGATTCCGTTCGGTCGCACATTCCGCAAATAAGAGACGTACGCCTCCATCAACTTTCCGAAATCACCTTCATAATTCTCGAGATGATCCGCTTCGATATTGGTTACGACCGCAATGGCAGGTGTGTACTGGAGGAACGAACCGTCGCTCTCGTCCGCTTCGGCCACAACGATATCGCCTTTGCCGGCTTTGGCGTTCGTGCCGACATTTACAATTTCTCCGCCGATGATATAGGTCGGATCTAAACCGCAAGTCTCCAAGACAAGCGCGATCATCGAAGACGTCGTCGTCTTCCCGTGTGCGCCCGCCACGGCGACGCCGGTTCTGGCGTTTAACAGCCGCGCCAGCATTTGAGAGCGGTGCAGGGTCGGAATATGGAGTTGTTCCGCAGCCTGCCGCTCGACATTGTCTTTGGGCAGCGCGGTGGAGTAGACGACCAGGTCGGCTCCCCTGACATGCTCCGGGTCATGCCCGATACTAATACGAGCGCCTATGGCGGCCAGTTTGTCGGTCAATTCCTGTCTGACGACATCGGAGCCGGACACTTCATATCCCAGCTCCAGCATCACGCGGGCGATGGCGCTCATGCCGTATCCCCCGATGCCGATAAAATGCACATGTTCTGCCGTTCCCAACGACGCTTCACCACCCTTTTTCTGAATTCTTTCCATGGAGCAGCCACGAGCGGATGTCGGCAATCAGGTATAACGTGCCGGTGACGAGGTTCAACGTCCGTTCGGACGAGGCGCCTTCGGTCTCAAGCAACCGCGCCACCGCGCGGCGCCAATCCGGTTCCACCGCGATTTCGCGGGGGCGGCCGATTTCCTCCTGCAGCCGTTCTGCGACAGCGGCCAGGTCTTCGGCCTTCATTTTTTTATGAAAATCAGGTTCCGTAATAACGAGCGTATCTACCAAGGGTAGTATATGCCGCAGGGAATGTTCGTGATTCTTATTCGGCATCATCGCCAAGACGACGTTGAGCCGGTCAAAGCTGTAAATATCACGCAAAGCCGCCGCGAGCGCCGCCATCCCTTCGGGATTGTGCGCTCCGTCAATCAAAATACGCGGGCTTCGCGACACCATCTCCAGCCTTCCCGGCCAAGAAGCGCGCCGCAGCCCCTCAGCCAAATCTTCGTCTTCCACGATCAGCGCATAATATTGGCGGAGCACTTCCAGCGTCATGACCGCCGTGGCGGCGTTGGTTCGTTGATGGGCTCCGTTTAGTGTAATCGTCAGCGACGAAATATCCCGGTAAGGTCCGGAAAACGAAAAGCTTTGTTCGTCCTCGGCCACGGATAACGGTTCAAAACCGTATCTCTCCCCGGGCAGGTACAGCGTGGAACGATTCGCCTCCGCCGTCTCCCGAAAGATCGAGACGATTTCCGGATTGGTTTCCGCAGTGACGACCGGCACTCCCGGCTTGATGATGCCGGCTTTCTCCTTCGCTATCTCGGCCAATGTCGGCCCCAGCACATCCATATGGTCGTGTCCTATATTGGTAATGACGCTGACGACAGGGTTGACGATGTTCGTCACATCAAGCCGGCCCCCGAGACCCGTCTCCCACACGACATAGTCCGGGTATACAACAGTGCCGTAGTAGAGGATAGCGAGCGCTGTGGTGACCTCGAACATCGTTGGATACCCAGGCTCGCTGCCCGCCATTGCATCCGCTGCGGGTTTCAACCGGTTGGCCAGATGGAGCAGCGTGTCGCCGTCAATGTCTTGGCCGTTATATTGCAGACGATTCGCATACGAAGTCAAATAAGGAGACGTGAACGTTCCCACGTCATAACCGCTCTGTCTCAGCACGCTGGTTAGATAGGCGCATACCGAACCCTTACCGTTGGTGCCCGCCACATGTATGAATTTTAACCGCCGATGCGGATGATTGAATCGCTCCATCAGCCGTTCGATCCGCTCCATGCCGGGGCGGATACCGAAGGGGGTTAGGCCGGTGATCCATGCTGTCGCTTCCCCGGCCGTCCGAAACGGCCCGGTCACTGTCGTTTTCGTATCGTATTCGCTCATGCCGCCCATTCCTCCATTATCCGCGAAGCTCGGCGATCCGGGACATCATTTTGTCGCGCTTGTCCCGGTAATCTTCGCCTTTGGCCCGCTCTTGTTCCACGACATGGGCAGGCGCTTTGGCGATATAGCCTTCGTTGGCGAGCTTCTTCTCGACGCGTTCCACTTCCGCTTGCAGGTTCGACAGTTCTTTCTCAAGACGGGCGATTTCCTGTCCGATATCGATGAGGCCGGCGAGCGGCAGGTACAGCTCGGCACCCGTCAAGATCGCGGTCATGGCCTTGTCCGGAGGAGAGAGCTGCGCATCCAGCGTCAGAGCAGACGTATTGCAGAAGCGGCGGACATACTCCTCATTATGGCGCAGAATGGCTTCTTCCGCCGTTCCCGTCGGCTTCACCAGCAATTCGATCTTCTTGCCCGGCGACACGTTCATTTCGGCTCGGATATTGCGCACCGCCCGGATCGCGTCCATGAGCAGCTCCATCTCCTTCACGGCGTCCCCCGCCTCGAAGGCCGCGTCGTAAGCCGGCCATGCGGCGAGTGTTATCGTTTCGCCCGGCTCATGCGGTAGATGCTGCCAAATTTCCTCCGTCAAATACGGCATGAACGGGTGAAGCAGACGCAGCGTGCGATCCAGTATATAAGAGAGTACCGATTGCGTGCTTCGCTTGGCATGATCGTCCGTGCCATAGAGACTAAGCTTGGCAAATTCAATGTACCAGTCGCACAAGTCGTCCCAAATGAAGTTGTACAGCAAACGGCCCGTTTCTCCGAAATCGTAGCTTTCCATGAGGCGCGTGATTTCCCGCGCGGTCTCATGGAAGCGGTGCAAAATCCAGCGATCGGCTGTCGACAGAGCGCCCGACAAATCGATATCCTCATGCCGGAAACCCTCCAGATTCATCAGTGCAAAACGGGAGGCGTTCCATATTTTGTTGGCGAAATTGCGGGCTTGTTCCACTTTCTCCAAGCGGAATCGCAGATCTTGTCCTGGGGTGCTGCCGGTAGAAATCATATAACGCATCGCATCGGCGCCGTATTCCGCGATGACTTCCAGCGGGTCTACCCCGTTGCCCAGCGATTTGGACATTTTGCGGCCTTCGGCGTCACGTACGAGACCGTGCATCAGTACATCCCGGAAAGGAACCCGGCCGGTAAATTCAAGCGCGGTGAAAATCATCCGGGCCACCCAGAAATATACGATGTCGTAACCCGTCACCAACACGTCGACCGGATAATACTTTTTCAGATCTTCGGTCTCGTTCGGCCAACCCAAAGTAGAAAACGGCCACAGTGCAGAGCTGAACCAAGTATCGAGAACGTCCTCGTCTTGTTTCAGGGAGCTGCCTCCGCATGCCGGGCATACGGCCAAATCGTCATGTGAAACGTGGGTTTCCCCGCAAGTTTGGCAATACCAGGCCGGAATGCGATGCCCCCACCAAAGCTGACGGGAAATGCACCAATCCCGGACATTTTCGATCCACTGCAAATAAACTTTCTCGAATCGATCCGGAACGAAGTTGACCCCTTGGCCCGCTTTTTGCGATTCTATCGCACGTTCAGCCAGAGGTTTCATGGCCACGAACCACTGGGTCGATAAGTATGGTTCTACAACGGCGCCGGAACGCTCGCTGTGGCCCACTTGATGTACGTGATCTTCGATTTTGACGCAGACGCCGCTGTCCTGAAGTTCTTTCACGATCGCCTTGCGGCAATCCGAACGGTCCATGCCCTGGTAAGGACCGGCATTGGCGTTCATCTGACCGCCTTCATCCATTACGGTGATTTGCGGCAAATCGTGTCGCGTGCCGACTTCAAAGTCATTCGGGTCGTGGGCGGGCGTAATCTTCACCGCACCGCTGCCGAATTCTTTGTCTACGTATTCATCGGCAATGATCGGGATTTCCCGGTTCACAATGGGAAGGCGCAGCATCTTGCCTATCATATGCTTATAGCGCGGATCATCCGGATGTACGGCAACCGCGGTGTCGCCGAGCATCGTTTCGGGTCTTGTCGTCGCCACGGTAAGATGGCCGCTTCCATCCACTAACGGATATTGCAGGTGATACAGGTGCCCGTTCACTTCTTTATATTCGACTTCAATGTCGGAAAGAGCCGTACGCGCTGCGGGATCCCAGTTGATGATCCGTTTGCCCCGATAGATGAGGCCCTTGTCGTACAGGCGCACGAAAACCTCACGGACGGCTTGGGACAAACCTTCGTCCAGCGTGAAACGTTCGCGGGAATAATCCAGGCTGAGTCCCATTTTGGCCCATTGGCTGTGGATTGTACCGGCATAGTGTTCTTTCCATTCCCACACTTTTTCAAGGAATGCTTCCCGGCCAAGATCAAATCGGGTTTTGCCTTCCTCCCGAAGCTTCTGCTCGACCTTTGTCTGCGTGGCAATACCCGCATGGTCGGTGCCGGGTAGCCAGAGCGCATCGAATCCCTGCATCCGCTTGAAGCGGACCAGAATATCCTGCAGCGTAAAATCAAGTGCATGGCCGATGTGCAGCATGCCGGTCACGTTCGGCGGGGGAATCACGATCGAATATTTGGGGGCATCCGGCCGGCGTCCGGCTTGAAAAAAGCCTTCACGGATCCATGTGTCGTACCATTTGCGCTCCGCAACCGTCGGATCGTATGTCGTCGGCATTTCGGACTGGAGCCGTTCTTGTGATTCGGACAAGTGAGCGACAACCTCCTTATAAAATACAAAAACCTCCCGTCGCAAAGGACGAAAGGTTGAACTTCCGTGGTACCACCTTCGTTCCGTTCGGCTAACACGCATGACCGTACGGCACTTAGCGCAGGGTAACGGCTGCAACCCGTCTCGTTCTACCCCAGGCTCTTCCGCCCCGGCTCAAACGAGAAACTCCAGGGCGACTTGTCGCGTCCTTCCGCCTGCGGCACCTCACAGCGCCGGCAATGCGGCGGTTCCGCTCTCTGAAGGGGTGAATCGCGTACAATTCCCTTTCCGCGTCTTTCTACCCTATTTTACCCGGCTCGCCATCGAGAGTCAATAAGGCATAACCGACCGCTTAATGTGACAACTGCCTCCGTACATATTCCTTACTTTTGGGTTTCCCAAATAGAAGAAACGACCGTCCCGGACGGGACGGCCTGTTGTTGATCAAGGTATATACAACACTTGCCCTGCCGATAAATACGGATCGCTGAGCCGGTTATATAATTGCAGTTCCCGTGTTTGGACATGGTAACGGGCGGCGATCACGTCTAACGTATCTTCTCTTTGGACGATGCATAACTTCACCTTGCGGAACGCCTGGATCTCCGTGCCTTTGGTCAGAAACAGCCGCGTCCATTCGAGTTCATCACCCGTGGATGAACGGGCTTGTTTGTTCTCCGCAGCTTCGGCCTCCTCGGCCTCGGCTTGAGCCGAACGCAGGGCCTGCAGCTCAGCTTCCCGGGCGGCGCCCTTGTCTCCGAGCTGCGACAGCAGTCCTACACCGGAGAAGGGAAAGACAGGTGTTTCCAATGGCTTGCCGCCCAAGGCCACTTTCATCTCCGGTTTCTCTTCCGGAACGGGTGTGTACACCTCTGGAACCGAAATCTCGGATTCCGGTCTGCTTGATGACAAATCTCCCCAACCGGATGATTCCGGCACTCTGTTCACCGCATAGGAATCGTACTGCGACTCCTCATCCGGTTCGTACAAGGACGCGGACTCCGCTTCCTGCGAACGGATCCATTGTTCCAGGTCGAACTCCGGCTGCGGGGCCGATTCGACGGAAGGTTCCGGTTCCGGGTAAGCGTTCGGCCAAACGCCGGCTTCCCGCCCCAGGGAGCTCGGATAGTAGGGAGGGGAATACTCGGAAGTCGACAATTCGGACGAACTTTCCAGTTGCCGCTCGTTCTCCATTGCCACGGCTGGTGCCGCTATGGCTTCCGGTTCCGGCATCTGCGCCAACCGCTCTTCTTGTCCCCCGCCCGCACGCGGCGAATCCGGGGTTTCCAGGGTTTCCGGAACTTCCGATGCCGCCGGCGCTTGGTGGACGACTGTAAAACTGTCGTCCCGCCACACGGGTATTTGCGGCGCCGTCGCCTGAAGCCCGCGGAGCGCGAGAACCCCGGTCACATTCAAACTGCGGGTAGACAGCAAATCCACGTCGAAATTGTCGATCTCGACCGCTAAATCCTCGACCCTCTCCACCCGGTTGAAGGGGAGAGTAATCTCCACCGGAATCCAATGCTCCAATTGTGACGTGCCGCCCGGCGAATTCTGCGGCCGATAAACCCCGGACAGCAGCAAGTGCCCCTTCAGCATCACTTGATCGTCCTGGGGCACAGCCTGCATATGGGGCACCAGTTCTATTTCCTCCAGTTCTTCTATGGCGGCTACATCGTCGGGCAAGTGAACCCGTTCATAAATATCGAACCTTAAACCGTTTAACGGATCCGTCACGAATTACGTCCTCCTTTCGGCATCGCGCCCGATCGTTCCAGGCCCTTGGCAACTCCCTATTTATCTATATGCCGCCGAAATTCGGGCATGCCTCCGTATAGGCAAAAAGCAAACAACCCCACCTGATGCCGGAACGTCATACCGGCGGGGTTGTTTGGCGCAGTGAATCGTGCGTTATAGCAGCCGCAACGCTTCGCGGTGAGCATCGATCGTCAGGTCGATATCGTTGTCCGTGTGAGCCGTGGAGACGAACCATCCCTCAAACGGCGACGGGGCGATATTAACTCCGCCGTCCAGCAGGTTGCGGAACACGACGCGAAACGTTTCGCCGTTGGCGGTTCTCGCCGTGTCGTAGTTCACCACCTGCCTGTCCGTAAAGAAAGGGCAAATCATGGATCCCACACGATTGATCGTCATCGGAACTCCAAATTCGCGTGCATTCCCTTCGAGCCCGGTCTGCAACCGCGTCGCAAGGTGCTCCAGCAACCGGTACTTGTCATCCGTCATCAGCTTTAACGTCGTGTATCCTGCCGCCATAGCAAGCGGATTGCCGGACAGCGTTCCTGCCTGATAGATCGGCCCTGTCGGCGCGATCTTGTCCATGATTTCGCGTTTCCCGCCGTAAGCGCCTACGGGCAAGCCGCCGCCGATCACTTTACCCAGACACGTGAGATCCGGCATTACGCTGAACAATCCCTGCGCACAGTTCATGTGTACGCGAAAACCGGTCATCACTTCATCAAAGATAAGCACGCTGCCGTATTCAGAGGTCACATCGCGCAGTCCTTCCAGAAAACCCGGCAGCGGCGGTACGACACCCATGTTTCCGGCAACGGGTTCCACGATGACTGCGGCTATTTCTTCACCGTATCGCTCGAAGGCCAGCTTGACCGACTCCAGATCGTTGTAAGGAACCGCGATCGTATTTGCGGCGACGGCTTCCGGCACTCCCGGGCTGTCGGGAAGCCCCAGAGTGGCGACACCGGATCCTGCTTTAATCAGTAGACTGTCGGAATGACCGTGATAGGATCCCTCGAACTTAACAATTTTGCTCCGGTTCGTGTATCCCCGTGCCAGACGAAGCGCGCTCATGGTGGCTTCCGTTCCGGAATTGACCATGCGGACGATTTCAACGGACGGCACCCGCTCGCACACCAGTTCCGCCATATCCGTTTCCAACTCGGTTGGGGCTCCGAAGCTCGTTCCTTTTTCCGCGGTCCGTTTGATCGCTTCCACTACCTCCGGATGGGCATGACCGGCAATCAAAGGCCCCCAGGAGAGCACGTAGTCGATGTAAGTTTGCCCGTCGATGTCGGTGATCCGGGATCCTGCGGCCCGTTCAATGACAAGCGGAGTGATTCCGACCGATTTAAAAGCCCGGACCGGACTGTTCACGCCTCCCGGGATGACGCGTTTGGCCCGTTCGAATGCTTCTGTGGAACGGGAATCCAAGCGAATTCGACGATTTTCACTCATGTTCGTCACATCCTGCTATCAGAATTGGAAAAGGCTATGTTAAACTGGAAATACATAGACAATCATGAGGAGGAACTACCGGTAATGATCGAATGGCTTCAAAAAGCGGCATTCTTCGATAATCTCAACGACGAACAACTCCAGCACATTGTTCAAATCGGACAACGGCGCACCTTTTACGATGGAACGATCCTTTTTCAGGAAAATCAGCCGGGCATTGCGTTTTACGCGATCCTCTCGGGATCCGTTAAGCTGTTCAGCCGCAGCGCTTCCGGCGAGGAAAAGGTGCTGTCCGTCTTAGGGGCGGGCGAGACTTTCGGAGAGCTCTCGCTGCTCGACGGACTTCCCCGTTCTTCCACGGCCAAGACGCTGGAAATGACCACCGTTTTGGAGCTGCCCTCCCAGGCATTTATGGATCTGCTTGAAAATCACTTCGATATCACGCGGGCCATTCTAGCCCAACTGTGCCGCAGACTGCGAAGAACGAGCGAGCACGTCAACGATCTGACATTCCTGGACGGTCCGACGCGGGTCATCAAAAACTTGGTTCAAATGGCCAACAACAAAGGCAAACGCGATGGCCCGTTCGTCTCGATTCACATGGCGCTTAACCACGACGAGTTGGCTCAAATGGCCGGAGTAACCAAGGCGGTGCTTACCGATGTGCTCCGCGAGCTGGAAAGCCGCGGCGTGCTGCAGTTCGGTTTCAATGAATACCGTCTCAATTTGGCTAAGCTCCGCGGATAACCTTACCCTTCTCCTCGTAACCAGCGAACGGCGTCTTTGGCATGGTACGTAATGATCAGATCGGCCCCGGCTCGTTTCATGCCGATCAGCGTTTCGAGCACAATCGCCTTCTCGTCGATCCAGCCCTGCATGGCCGCGGCCTTGACCATGGAGTATTCAGCGCTTACGTTATAAACAACAAGAGGCAAATCGAACCTGTCCCTGATCATACGCACGATATCCAAGTATGCGAGCCCGGGCTTCACCATCAGGAAGTCGGCGCCTTCCTGCACGTCGGTCTGGGTTTCACGAAGCGCTTCCCGGGCATTGGCGGCATCCATCTGGTAAGATTTGCGGTCTCCGAATTGGGGCGCCGATTGGGCGGCTTCACGGAAAGGGCCGTAATACGCCGAGGAGTATTTGACTGAATACGACATGATCGGAATGTCCCGGTAACCTGCTTCATCGAGACCTTGGCGGATCGCCGCGACAAACCCGTCCATCATATTCGAAGGTGCGATAATATCCGCCCCGGCTTCGGCTTGGGATACCGCTGTCTGGACGAGCAGCTTCAGCGACTCGTCATTGTCCACATAAGCCACGCCCTCGTACTCATGAACGACGCCGCAATGGCCGTGGTCGGTAAACTCGCAAAGGCAAGTATCCGCCACAACGATGAGTTGCGGATAACCGGCTTTTATCCTGCGGATAGCTTCCTGCACAATTCCATGCTCGTCGTAAGCGTATGTGCCCAATGCGTCCTTCTCATTTGGATGTGGTACCCCGAACACAAGCACCGCCTTAATGCCGAGCGCTACAATTTCGGACAGTTCTTGATCCATCATGTCGAGGGACCAGTTATATACCCCGGGCATGGACGAAATTTCTTGACGGATCCCTTCGCCCTGTGTGATGAAAATCGGGGCAATGAAGTCGTCCGCGCCAAGCACCGTCTCGCGAACCAGGCTGCGCATGGCAGCTGTCGATCGTAGTCTTCTGTGTCTTGTAATCGGATAAGTCATGTCAATCCGTGCTCCTTTCATGATGAGACCGTCCATCCGCCAACGCTTGTACCAACCCGTCGATCGTCGACGATTGAGCAAGCGCAGTAACGTGCAACCCGTTTTCTTCCGCGGTACGGGCCGTGATCGGGCCGATGCAGGCGATGTCGACATTGCGCAGCAGTGCGGCAGGATCCTCTGCCCCCAGGCGCCGGAGCGCGTCCAGCAAGTTCACGACGGTGGAAGAGCTGGTGAAGGTGACGGCATGAATTTCCCTGTTTTGAATCATTTCAAGTAAAAAGGGATCCCGGCTCTCGGTCGGCACCGTCTCGTAAACATCAATTTCCACGGCTCTGACGCCGAGTCGTTCAAGCTCCCGAGGAAGCAGTTCCCGAGCCAGATCACCGCGCGGCAGCAATGCGTTTTGGCCGGGTTTTAGTTGATCCGCCAGCGAATCCAGTAAGCCTTCCGCCCGGAATTGCTCGGGCAGTGTGTGCGCACGAATCCCGCGCACCGCCAGCGCTTCGGCCGTCTTCGGCCCAACCGCGGCGAATCGGGCACGATGGAACCGGCGGATGTCGGACTCGATGCTTTTCAGCCAACGGAAGAAATAGTCGACCCCGTTTACACTGGTCAACACCACCCAATCGTAAGACTCGGGCTCCGCCAAAGCCGCACGGACAGCCTCTACGGCCTCTGCCGATTCAGGCAGCCGGGTTTCGATGACCGGAAACTCGTAAGGTTCCCCGCCGAGCTCGTCGATTTTGTCGACCAATTCGCTGGCCTGGGAACGGGCACGAGTCACAAGCACCCTGAGTCCGAACAAAGGCTTGTCTTCGATCCAGGCCAGAGACTGCCGCTGCCGCACCACTTCGCCTACGATAATGACGGCAGGCGGCTGAAAATCCGTTTTTTTGACGCGTTCTTCGATATCTTCAAGCGTTCCGGTTAAGGTCCGCTGCTCCGCGCGAGTCCCCCAACGAACCAAAGCGACAGGCGTTTGCGCGGGTTTTCCGTGTTTGATCAACTGCTCGGCGATGTAACCGATTTTGGCGACGCCCATCAGGAAGACGAGCGTGCCTGTTGCATTCGTGACCTTATCCCAATGGATCGAGCGGTCGAGCTTGTCGGAGCTTTCATGCCCCGTGATGACGGAAAAGGAAGAGGCCAAATCCCGGTGAGTGACCGGGATACCCGCGTAAGCCGGTACCGCAATCGCGGAGGTGATGCCGGGGATGATCTCGAATGGAATGCCGTTTTGCCGAAGCAGCCCGGCCTCTTCGCCGACCCGTCCGAATACGGTCGGATCACCGCCCTTGAGCCGGATGACCGTCTTGCCCCGAAGGGCCAGATCGACAAGCAGCCGGCTGATATCCTCCTGCTTCATGGTGTGGCGGTCGGTCAGCTTGCCGACATAGATCAACTCCGCATCCACTCGGGCCCGATTGAGCAATTGAGGCCCGGCCAAACGGTCATACACCACGCAGTCGGCCCGCTGGAGCGCCTCCAGTCCTCGGACGGTGATAAGCTTAGGGTCGCCCGGTCCCGCACCTACCAGATACACCTTGCCCTTGGCCATGTGGTCACTCCCTCGCTTCCGCCAGGATCATGTCCGCTCCGCGGGCGAGCAGCAATTGGGCGACCGTCTGTCCGAGTTTGCCGGGATCCTTGCCGGAGGCCGTCTCCTTCAAGATCCGCGAACCGTCCGGTGATGCGACCAATCCTGTCAACACAAGGTCACTGTCTTCGCCATTGACGACCTCCGCATAAGCCCCGATCGGCACTTGGCAGCCCCCGTTGAGCAGGCCCAGTATTGTCCGCTCCGCCGTTATCGTCCGTGCCGTCACAGGATCGTTGAAGCGTGCCAGCAAGGACATCACTTCTTCGTCGTCTGCCCGGCATTCGACAGCGAGCGCTCCTTGTCCAACCGCAGGAAGACAAAGTTCCGTGGATAAGTACGAGGTGATTCGGTCCTTCCAGCCCATTCGGTGCAAACCGGCTGCCGCGAGTAATATCGCGTCGAATTGTTCTTCTTCCAATTTGCGCAAACGCGTGTCGATATTGCCCCGGATCGATTCGATCGAGAGATCCGGTCTCGCCGCTTGGAGCTGCGCCCCGCGCCTCAGACTGCTCGTGCCGATGCGCGCTCCATGCGGCAGCTCGTCCAAATGTGTGGCGGTGCGGCCGATCAGACAGTCTCTCGGATCTTCCCGCTTCGGCACGGCGCCGATAACCAGACCAACGGGCAGCGCAAAAGGCATGTCTTTCATGCTATGTACCGCAAGGTCGATTTCGCGGTCCATCAGCGCCTGCTCGATTTCTTTGACAAATAACCCTTTCCCTCCGACTTTGGAGAGCGTCATGTCCAGAATGCGGTCCCCCCGGGTTACGATCGGTTTTAATTCAAACGTATAGGATAAGCCGGCAGCATCACAAATCGACTGAAGACTTTCGACGGTTTGTCCCGTTTGCGTCAGTGCGAGTGCACTTTGACGGGTTCCGACGACAATACGGCGTTTGGAATGTGCTGTCACGTTTTGTCCTCCTCTTGCTTTGCGGCTGCTGCCCGGCTTCTGAGCCGCTCCAGCAGGCGTTGCGGGTCTGCAGTCAGCCATTCGGCCTGCCGCCATTCCTCCAGTGCATCCGCTTCCGCAGCAGCGGTGAGCAGACGCCTTCGCTCTTCCGGGTCCGCCACATGCGACTTTACCGTCCGGCGGATGTGTCGAAGCGCCTCGGCATACTCTGTGTATTCCGGCCCGTATCGCGCAGCTAATTCTTTTACAATGCGAGCCGCCAAAGAAGGTCCCGCACCGGAAACACCTGCCGCGAGTACGAACCGTCCCCGCCGGAGTACCGCAGGCACGAGAAAATCCCCATTTTCGCCGTCGTCCGCCACGTTCACCGGAATGCCGAGCCGACGGGCGGCCTCGGCTGCCTGGCGGTTTACTTCCGGCTGACCGGCAGCCGCGAATACGAGAGCGGCTCCTGCCACATCCGCTTGCGACGCTTCCCGGGCCACCCATTCTATCGCGCCCGCATCGGCCATTCTGCCGAGCTCCGGTGTCACCTGAGGGCTGACGATGGTCAGTTGCGCCCCCGCGGCGAGAAGCCCCGCCGCCTTACGCTCAGCTACCGGTCCGCCGCCGATGACCACGCACCTTTTACCGCTTATGTTCAGCATAACCGGATACCACTCCGTCAACCTTGGTTTCCCCCTCTCGCTTAACTACTTCTACAGCCAGCGGTGAAATGCGGAACCGGAATTGGCGAAAAACCCGGCAATGAGCAGCGCATAACCGAACAAGTTCCATCGGGCGAGTCTGGTCCCGTCGTCACCGGAAGCCATTCGGCGAAACAGATAGACGATATACAGGACGCCGGCGCCAAACGAAAGAAGCACTTTTTCGTCCAATAGAAAAGCGGATCGGCCGTCCTGCATCAGCGCCGCAGCCCCGGTGGACAGTGACAAAAACAACAGTGGAACTCCGATCAGCCCTGCCCGGAAAGCATACAGGTCGATCACTTCGAGACTCGGCATACGGCTCATCATCGGGGTCCAGCGTTTCTTTTTGAGCCGTGTGTGCAAAAACAAATACATACCGGCCAGTATCGCTCCCACAGTCAAAACGGCAAACGAAATCGTGATCAGACTGATATGGAGAACAAGCAGCCGTCTTGCCACCTCCCATGCGGAAAGCGACATGCTCCGGTCCGGCCGCTGCAGCAGATTCAAGGCCAGCACGGCGAAGCCTACTGTGTTCACCAGCAGCACAAGAAGCTCCGCACGAATCCAGCGATTTACGATGAATGAGACGGAGACGAGCAGCCACGAAACGAAAAACAAATATTCCCTCGGAGACAACTCGGACACGGAAAACCGTTGAACGAGCAGAAACAGCAAGAAGACGGTTTGCAGAACCCAGACAAAAACAAGCAGCCCTGTTCCCACCTTCCTTGCGCTCCGGTTGCCGGATGCGGCGTCGGACACGAAGAACAGCAAGCTCAGGGCATAAACATAAAGTACGGCGTCGGTCAACCAATCTTGCGTCAACATGGGGGCCTGTGCCTCCCTCTTCTCCGGCCGCGACGCGTTCGGACTTCGGCCCGGCGTTTATTGAAGCGCGCCTGCCAGTTGGTTCAGCAAACTCTCAAGTTCGCGCGCCGTACCGGACGGCTCCCGGAGATCCGCGGCTTTACGGGATTTGCGTTCGGCACCGGCTTGCGCCTGAAGCTTAGCGACTTCGTCATGCAAAGAGAAGAGTTGGACGAACAGCTTCATGGCCTCGTCGCTTTTCTTCTCGGCAGCCAGCTCTTTGATTCGCAGAATCGGCTCGTGGATCATCTGACTTACCATACTTTTGGTCAGCTTGCGAATGATTTTGATCTCGCGCTCGTCCAGTTCGGGCAGCTTGCGAAGCATACTCTGCAGCGTCGCTTCATGAATGGCCGCGGCTTTGTCCTGAAGCGCGCGAATGAGCGGGCTCACGCCGAGTGTCGCATACCATTCGCGATAGGCTTCCTGCTCTTCTTCGATCATGTCCTCGACCGCCGACGCTTCTTGACGGCGCTTGTCCAGGTTGCTCTCGACAATTCCTTCGAGATCGTCGATGTTGTAGAGAAATACGTTGGGCAAGTTACCGCATCCGGGATCGATGTCCCTCGGGACCGCAATATCGATGAGGAAAAGCGGCTTTTTTTTGCGACGGGCCATCGCGGTTTCCAATGCCTGGCGCTCCAGCACGAACTTCTCGGCTCCGGTGCTGCTAATAACGATGTCGGCTTCGTGGAGCCGCGCGAGCGCCTCATCGATCGTAAGCGCCTTTCCTCCAAACTTAACGGCCAACTCTTGAGCTCGCGATATTGTCCGGCCCGCAACGAACACACGATTCGCCCCGTCCGAGTACAAATGCCGGGCCGTGAGCTCGCTCATCTTGCCGGCGCCGATAATGAATACCGTCTTGTCGTCAAAACGACCGAAAATGCGGCGTCCCAATTCTACCGCAGCGTAGCTGACCGAAACGGCGCTCTCGCCGATCGAGGTCTCCGAATGCGCCCGTTTGGCGAACGTAACCGCCTGCTTGAACAAACGGTTAAATATCGTTCCGGTCGTCTGATGTTCCTGCGCGAGCTGGAACGCATCCTTCACCTGGCCGAGAATTTGCGTCTCGCCGACGATCATCGAATCGAGTCCGGATGCGACCCGGAATAAATGCTCAATCGCCTGATCGTCTTCATATATATACAGATGGCTGTTAAAGGTCTCCCTCTCCATTTGGAACCATTGTTCCATAAAAGAACGGATATAGTGACCGCACAGATGAAGCCGATCCACCACCGCGTAAATTTCCGTCCGATTGCAGGTCCCCACGATCACGCCTTCCAGGATGCCCGTTGTCTGTTTCAGCGACTCCAGCGCCTGGGGCAATTCACCTTCCGCTAACGCAAACCGTTCGCGGACTTCGACGGGCGCGGTCCGGTAATTCAAACCGACGACAATCAGATGCACGGGCAATCACCTCTTTCCAGCGTGCAAAGCACGTTCGTTCAGGACCTGTAAGGTCAAGCCTCATTATATCACAGTTAGGCAATTGGACTCACGGCCAAATATGAAAAGTTTATGACAGGAAACGCGTTGGCGTTTTCCCTATTGTCGACGATGGGACACCACTCTATTCCTGACAAATGGAAAGGGCCATGAGGAGAGTCCCTCATGGCCCACGTCGTCTAATTCGGATTAGACAAGCTCGGGTTGTTTCATTGCCGGCTCTTCGACTTGCATTTCACCCAGACCGCGCACGAGCTTCTTCGCATACGTACGATCAGGTTTCAGAACTGACACGAGATAGTCGATCGCCGCTTGCGGATCGACCGTTTCACCGCAGGTGTAGCAATCAATCGCGGCAAAGCCTTTCTCGGGATACGTGTGAATGGACAAATGGCTCTCCGACAGCAGAACCAGTACGGTCGCACCTTGTGGTTCGAACTGTTTGGCTTGAACCGAGAGAACGGTGGCGCCGCAAGCTTCGGCTGCCTCCACCATGTGCGATTGGAGAAGTTCGGCGTTGTTCAGCATATTAAAGCTTACTCCCCATGTGTCAACCGCAACGTGCCGTCCGAAAGTAGAGTATTCCATCTTTCGGTTCCCCCTTCCTAGGAATAAAATGTGAAGCTGATTTCATCCGCTAGGACCTACGTCATTCACTTCTCGAGGGAATTTGCTCGTTGATCGCATTCCATTCCTGAGTGAATCCTGGTTCCTATTGTGTTGTCAACGAAACTAAAAATAACATCTATCCGCCCGAAATGCAACTGTTTTTTTCGTACCGGAAAAACCCCGTCCGCCCCGCGCCGCGCTTGGGCTTTGCCCGCTTTTTCCGATCGCACTTTGGAGAGGGCTTATCAAGCCCCAAAATATGCGGATTCCCATGATAAGTTCCATAAACAAGTATAAACGGGTGTCGCCGTCCTTGGATGGCAGTATACGTTTATGTCGGAGACGTTTCAGAAAAGTATAGGTGACAACTTATACTTTTCTGAAACGTGCAAAAAATCCCGAGCAGGCTGCAAATGCACAGCCGTTCGGGACCGCGTTTCTTGCCTCACGCCGAATGCAGCCCGCTCTCGCTCTCCAACGGTTTGGCGGCGGAAAGCTGCTCGCTTTTTCGCACATAGTCGGATACCGTTTGGACATAGGTGGCATGCGACCAAGTGAGCGGCGCAACCGACAACGGCGAGCCGTCCATCGGATGGAGCTGTTCCGGCAGGTTGCCGCCCGGCAAAGCGAATCCCGCCACTCGCTCCAGCGTGCGCCGAGGCTCTTCCAGATCGGCGGGAACACGGGCCGTCTCGATCTGAAATTTGGCGAGCCAAAGCGTACAAATGATCCACGGATTGCCCGGTACCGTCTGCATATCGTCCGACACCCGAAAATAATGATCCGCCGTAT
>JAQBPQ010000011.1 GCA_028287445.1 Cohnella sp. | reverse complement strand
TACGATCGCGTACCGGTTCGATGAACAGTTTCCGTTTGTTGTTTTGTTCCGTCCCGATTGGTCATCTGCTTATTCGCTCGAGCCTTACACCTATGTCACCGATGCGTTCAATCTGCCCTACGAACCTGAAGTCACGGGCGCCAGGGGCATACAGGCTGGTGAAGAGGTGCGTTTTACGACCAGCATGTGGGTGGAAACCGAAGGAGGTACTTCGTATGAGTGAAATTGATTTGAACCTGAACATCGATCCGATTATGCCCGAGCGCAAAGATTTTCGGATCGGCTGCATAGGTTCGGGCTTTATCATGAGGGACTGCCATCTTGCCGCGTACCGGGATGCAGGGTTCAATCCCGTGGCGATTGCTTCCCGCACGTACGAGAACGCCAAAGCTGCTGCAGAGCTGCGGAATATTCCGAAGGTTCACCGGACATGGGAAGACCTGGTGGACGACTCCGAGATCGAGATTTTGGATATTGCGGTGCCGCCGGACCGACAGCTGGAGGTCGTACAGCGTGCCGTGACCCGACAACATATCAAAGGCATTCTGTGCCAGAAACCGCTGGCGATGAATTCGCGGGAAGCTCGTGAAATCGTGGAGCTTTGCGAAGGAGCAGGCATCAAAATCGGCGTAAATTCCAACATGAGATACGACCAATCGATCCGTGCGCTAAAAACGATTTTGGGCAGAGGATATCTGGGAGAACCGGTCCTGGCAACGATCGAAATGCGGGCTATCCCCCATTGGCAGGAATTCCTCAAAAAATACGAGAATATTGAAATCTTGAACATGGGCATTCATCATATCGATGCTTTCCGGTATCTTTTCGGCGATCCCGAGAAAATTACCGCACTCACTCGCAGAGATCCGCGAACCGTTTTCAAGCACATCGACGGCATTTCACAATACACGTTCCAATACGCCAGCGAACTAATGGCCACGAGCTTGGACGATGTTTGGGCCTGGCCGGGCGAAGGAACGGAGCAAGACATCTACATCAAATGGAGAGTCATCGGATTGGACGGCATGGCGCAAGGGACAATCGGATGGCCCAAATATCCTGAAAAGACGCCAAGCACACTTGAGTTTACGACGAAGCAGTCACCGGGCCGTTGGTATCGGCCGGAGTGGGATAAGGTGTGGTTCCCTGATGCGTTCCAAGGTACCATGGCGCAGCTGCTTCGAGCAGTGGAAACGGACAGCGAACCGGAAATCGGCGGCAGGGACAATCTGCATACGATGGCGGCAGTTGATGCGTGTTATATGTCGATTGCAGAAAATCGTACCGTGGCGTTTTCGGAGTTAACCAATCAATTCCAATAGGAGTATAAGGGAGGAACTCAATCATGATTTCTGTAGGTATTTTTAACGGTTATTATCCTTATTCCCTGGCAGAACAGATTTCCAAGATCAAAGAGCATGGTTTTTCTTGCGTACAGCTGGACTTATCATTTAAGGACATGGATGTATCGCCGGAGAACTTGACGAAGGAGAAGGCCGGCCTGATTCGGGACGCCTTTCGGGACGCCAATCTGCCGATCGTTTGCGTGTCGGGATACACCAATTTGATTCATCCGGATCCTAAAAAAAGGGAACAGAATATCGCCGGATTAAAAAACGTTCTGCAATTTGCCCGCGATTTGGGAAGTCCGTACGTCGTCAGTGAGACGGGCACCTACCATACGGAAAGCGATTGGGTATGGGATCCGAGGAACGGCACGGAAGAAGCTTATGAAGAGACCTGCAAGCTGCTTGAGGAACTGGCCAAATTCGCCTATGATCACGGTTCAGTCTTTTTGGTGGAGAACTATGTGAATAATGTCATCGGCTCCGTCGACACTCTGGCCCGTCTGTTCTCCGATGTGAATCATCCGGGACTCGGATTGCTGATGGATCCGACCAACTACTTTACGGACAGCAATATTCACCAAATCGATAACGAAATCAATAGGATTTTTAATACGCTGGGCGACAAAATCAAAATCGCTCACGCCAAAGACTGCAAACCTGCCGAAGACACTTCGGAGAAGCATGCCGCGATCGATGCAGACGAGTCGCATACTTTCCGGGGGGCCGGCGGCATAGAACTTCCTGCTCCAGGGCTCGGTAACCTTAACTACGATCTGTACCTGAAGAGATTGTCTAAGCTCCATCCCAATATTCCGATGATTATCGAACATTTGGATGAAGGAGATATCCCGCGCGCCAAGAGATTTCTCGACGACAAGTTGAAGTCATGTGGTTGTTAATGATTCGTGAATAGGAAAGGGTGTTTCATTCATGATGAAATTAGGTTTTGTAAGCGCCATTTTACCGGAAATGCCGTTGGAAGAACTGGTTTCATTCGCGTCGCAAGAACGCTTCTCTACCTTGGAATTGATGTGCTGGCCCACCGGTAAGGCCGAAAGACGATATGCGGGCGTGACCCATCTCGACGTTGCCGATTTGACGGACGAACGGGTGGAAGAGGTCAAGAAACTGTGCGGCAGCAAGCAAATTGAAATTTCCGCACTGGGGTATTATCCGAACCCGCTAGACGCGGATTTGGAACAACGGGAAGTGTATATCAGCCACCTGAAGAAAGTCATTGAAGCAGCGCAGCGTTTGGGTTTAGAGACCGTCAATACCTTTATCGGAAGACTGCAGCAAGCCGGTCTCGAGGAAAACTTCCGGGAATTTGAGAAAGTGTGGAATCCGATCGTCCGGTTTGCCGAAGACAAGGGCATTAAAATCGGAATCGAAAATTGTCCGATGTATTTCACCACGGACGAGTGGCCTTCCGGCAAAAACCTCGCTTATTCTCCCGCGGTGTGGGAGCGGATGTTCGAAATCATTCCATCTCCCAATCTCGGTTTGAATTATGACCCTTCCCACTTGCTGTGGCAGCATATTGACTATATCAAACCGATTTACGATTTTAAGGATCGCCTCTTCCATGTTCATATCAAAGACGCCAAACTGCATCGCGATAAACTGGCGCGCGTGGGGATCATGGCGACGCCGCTGGAGTTTCATTCCCCCAAACTTCCTGGACTCGGCGATATCAATTGGGGAGCTTTTTTCTCCGCCTTGACCGATGTCAGATACAAGGGGGCGCTGAGCATTGAAGTGGAAGACCGTGCCTACGAGGATTCGCTGGAATCGAGGAAATCCGCCATCCGGCAATCGAGAAATTATGTAAGCGTATATCTGTGAAGTTGAAAGAGAGGGCTGTACATTGATTCTTGCCGGAGATGAAGACAACTTTAACTTGCAAGGGAAAACCGCATTGATCACCGGGGCGGCATCTGGTATAGGAGAAGCAACCGCCTATAAGATGGCAAGGGCGGGGGCGAAGTTGTATTTAATCGACAATCATGCCGACCGGTTAGCTTTGGTTCGGCAACACATCGCAGATGAAGGAGGCGATGTGGAAGCGATCCTCTTGGACATTGCCGATGGTCGGGCCATAGAGAATGGCTTTCGCCGCATCCGGGAAGAAGCCGGCAGCCTGGACATCGTGTTCTCCAATGCCGGAATCGTCGGATTGCTGGCGCCGATCGAGGAGATGCCGGAAGAACACTGGGACCGGCTGATCGCCGTGAATTTCAAAGGCGCATTCTTGACGATCAAACATGCGATTCCACTAATGAAGGACAAGGGCGGATCCATCACAGTAACGAGTTCCATCCATGGAAGCCGAACTTTTAACAGTTACGGTTATTCCATTTATGCGGGGACCAAGGCCGGGCTGACGGCTTTTGCCAAATCGGCTGCCTTGGAACTCGCGAAGTATAAGATCCGGGTTAATGTCGTTTCTCCCGGATCCATCGAATCCAGATTAAACGATAATCTGCACAGGACGGAGAAGCTCCGGGAGGTCATCATTCCGGTGGAATATCCTGAGGGCAAATACCCGTACGGGATCGGCACTGCAGATCAGGTGGCCGATCTCGTGCTGTTCCTCTCCTCTTCCCAAGCGAGCTATATCAGCGGGGCGGACATTTTCATAGACGGCGTAAGGTCGTTGATCTGACAACCGCACAAACCATGAGGAGGCAATATGAAAATATGTTCGACTTAACCGGCAAAAAAGCGATCGTAACCGGTGCAGGCAGCGGCTTGGGCAAAGGTATGGCAACCGGCCTTCATAACGCGGGCGCAGAAGTCGTAATCATTGATATCAATGAAAACGCCCGCACTGCGGTGCAGGAATTGGGAAAGGAAGGCGCTGCCGTTCATTACCTGCAGGCCAACTTAATGGACCGGCAAGATCTTGAACGGGTGTTCGCGGAAGCGGTGCACGTTCTGGGGGGAAGACTGGATATCCTCATCAACAACGCCGGCATGCACGACCGCCGATCCTGCCTCGACCTGCCGATTGAAGATTGGGACAAGGTCATCGAACTCAACATTACGGCCGTATTCCATTTGTGCAAGCTGGCGGGCGGGGTTATGATTCCGCAGGGACGAGGAAAAATCATCAATATGGCGTCGATGCTCAGCTTTATTGGAGGATTCAATGCCACAGCTTATGCCGTGAGCAAAGGCGGCGTCGCTCAACTGACCAAATCGTTGTCGAACGAATGGGCGATGAAAGGGATACAGGTCAATGCCATTGCGCCCGGATACATGAACACGAGCATGAACAGCGATTTGCTGCAGGATGATGTCAGATTGCCGCAGATCACCTCCAGAATTCCTTCCGGCAGGTGGGGCACGCCGCAGGATTTAGAGGGTATCGCCGTCTTTTTGGCATCGGAGGAATCGAACTATATCACCGGAGTCGTGATTCCGGTGGATGGAGGATATTTGGCCCGATAAAAGTAAGGGAATGGAGGAATTAGGGTGAAAATTTCATCAGCCTCGTCGGTGCAAGGAGTATTGAAGTACGGCATGGTCGGCGGAGGCCAAGGCGCCTTCATAGGAGACGTTCATCGTAAAGGGGCGGCCTTCGACGGGCAGAACGAACTGGTCGCCGGCTGCTTCTCCCGGAACTTCGACAACACCCTGCAAACGGGCAGTCAACTTCGAGTCGATCGCGACAGACTGTATCGCACCTATCAAGAAATGGCCGAACGAGAATCTGCGCGGGATGATGGAATTGATTTTGTCGTCATCGTTACGCCAAACAACTCGCATTATGAAATCTCAAAAATCTTTTTGACCCACGGCATTCCTGTCGTATGTGATAAACCGCTTACGATCGAGGCACACGAAGCCGAAGAACTGGCGGACTTGGCGAGAGAAAAAGATTTGCTTTATTGCGTGACTTACACGAATGTCGGATATCCGATGGTCAAACAAGCCAAGGCGTTAATCGAAAGCGGTGAACTGGGCGAAATCCGTATGGTAATGGCGGAGTATGCTCAAGAATGGCTGGCTGATCTCGTGGAGGAGCAAGGAGACAAGATGGCATGGCGAACTGATCCGACGCAGCAAGGCAAATCCACCAGCGTCGGGGACATCGGTACACATATCGAGAATACCATTTCCTATATCACCGGACTGGAAATCGATTCATTATGCGCCAAGCTGGACGTCATGCCTGGTCGTAAGCTGGATACGAACGCGAGCATACTAGTCAAATATACCAATGGTGCGAGCGGAATCTATTGGTGCTCCCAAATCGCCATCGGCAACGATAACGGGTTGAAGGTGCGGGTGTTCGGTACCAAGGGTTCATTGGAGTGGGAACAGGAAAATCCGAACTACCTACAGGTTGCCTATCTCGATAAACCCAAACAAC
>JAQBPQ010000008.1 GCA_028287445.1 Cohnella sp. | reverse complement strand
ATGATGCTGTTGCCGTCGATCAGCATCAGCTTGTCCGTGTTCTTACCCATGAATCATTTCCACCTCGCCGACAGGTTTTCTACATACTAATCATCATACCATACGAGGCATGAGGCCGCATCCGGCGGGCGCTTCTTGTCCGAGGCACCCATTCAAAAAGCCCGGCCTCCCGCGATAAGCGGCGCCCGGGCTGACTTCTTTACCTCTTTTAACCGTTCGGCACTTCCCAAGCGTATGCAGAAACCGGCTGTTCGCTTGGCTTGCCGATCAGATACCCTTGGCCAAAATCAATGCCCATTCTCCGTACCAAATCAAACTCCTCCGGCCTCTCGATACCCTCCGCAACGGTGCGGATCCGCATTCGCTTGGCAAATCGAACGAAAGTGCGAAGCATATGCTGCTTGATTTCGTCACGATCGGCATTTTGCACAAGTGATCTGTCGAGTTTGATGTAATCCGGCCGCAGCTCGACGATGGCTTGCAGGGAGGAATAACCCGCTCCGGCGTCGTCGATCGCAATTTGGTACCCTTGGACCCGGTAATGATCAAGTATTCTCTTCGCTTCTTCAAAATCGTCGATGGAGCTCCGCTCCGTCAGTTCGAACACGACCTGACCAGGGTGCAGTCCCCGCAGGGCAAGCCAATGGCGCGTCTGTCCGGACACAAAATGCGGATCTTTCATAATCGCCGAATTGACGTTGATGAAAATTTTTTGTTTCGGCCCGAGCAGCGGACAGGAACGGATCGCCGTCTCCCGTGCCAATCTGTCCAGCGCCAGCGCATATCCTTCCTGCTCCGCGTAACGGAACAAGGACAGCGGCCCGTCAAAAGGACTGTCCGGCGGACATCGGGTGAGCGCCTCATAGCCGAACACGTTGCCGTCTCTGAGATGGTATAAAGGCTGGTACACGCTACGGATGCTGCCTTCCCGCAAAATCCGTTCCATCTCGGTACTGTAAATCGTGTCAGGCGGAACATTTTCCGGCGCATTAAGACGTGAGGCGGCGCTAATAAATGCCTCGTAAATCAATTCTTTGAATGAACGGTCATCAGCGCAACCGATGACGGCAGCTCCAAACCCTACATCTCTACTCGATCGAGTCATCGGCGGTGTGCCGGTACTCTGCCTGGATTCCGCACGGAGCAGATCGCGTATTCGTCTGGCCAGACCGTCTATGTATGGCTGCGAGGTGTTTTGCCAAACTTCCGGTATTTCGGCATAGATCCACAAATGGAACCCGATCCGATCGCCGAATCGGACGGACTCCCCCTCTACCATTCGGGACAGCCAGGCATCCCAGAGGGCGGGTTCCTCGCTTTCCGAAACCGGAATCCGCACGCCCCATCCGCCCGACAAGTCCAAACCGATTAAACCCATGGCTCCGGTTGTCGACCGCCATTCGTCCGTGTACCGCAAAGAGAACATGCCGAATCGTTCCATACCGCTTGGTTCGTTCGAAGAAGTCATCTTCGGAGTCAGTCCTCCATCGTTCACCGGCTTTGTATCCGGCAAATCCACCGTGTTGAGCGAAACCGTTTTATCAGTTTATCAACCGAATGTTATCGCAGCGTATCCATTGGATTATCTCCAAGTTAAACCCATTTCTCGGTAACCGACGGATGGTCAAGAGTATCCCATTCCATCGAGTTGCCCAGCGTTCCCTTGGCTTTTTTCTTCAACAATGCCGAGCGTTCCGCCAATCGCTCCGGAGACCAGCCCTCCGTATCTAAACATAACAACAGGGCCAGCGAGAGAGAGAGACTCGCAACTTCCACAGGAATCCCGGCACGGTCCCTGACAGGACCGTGCGCAGTATCGGAGAAGGAGGAGATCCCTTTTTCGAACTGGATCAGTACCTCTTCCGCGATCCGGACCGGATTTCCGTAGTCGATCATGACGATGAAATCGTCTCCGCCAATATGGCCGATGAAGCTGTCCTCCGGACAATATTCCCTCACCACCGCCTGAAGCGTCTCCCCCGTGAACCGGATGACGTCGTCACCCCTGTGGAAGCCATATTGGTCGTTATACCATTTAAAATGATCGAGATCCGCATATAACACGGAAAATGGTTTCCCTTCCTCCAGACGGCGGGACAGCTCCCGCCTGATCGGTTCGTTGCCCGGCAATCCGGTCAATGGATTGGCCCATTGGGCATCCGCCATCCGAACGTTGGTCACCGATTCCAGCAGCGCACGAATGGAGACGATTCCTTTCACTTCTCCACCCTGGGTGACGATAACAGAGTCGTAGAGTTTGTCCGGCTCCCGCATCATGGCGGTGTGGGACAACTGGCCCACCGACGTCGTGACTTCCACCACCAGCGGCTGGGTGTCCATGATTTTCAATACAGGCCTGCTCCCATAGAGCGGCAATCCGAATTGCGAGGCCAACATCCGGTGCAGCTTCTCTTTCATGAGCAAGCCGACGGGTTTACCGTTGTCCACGAGCACGAAACCATTCGACTCCCGGTTCGTTTCGAATTGTCTGGCGATTTCCGAAACCGGCGTCCGACTCGAAAACGTCAACACCGGCTCCACCAGCTCGGTGAGCGACCCCGCCACGCCGCGGAACCTCCTGCGCATTTCTTGGCGGATCCGCTCTGTCACAGACGGCTCGACGACAGCGGCTCTCTCCGATGGCGCGCCGACCCACGCCCCTTGCCCGTAGCCGATCCCAGCGGACATCAAGTGCCGAACCTGTTCCTCCCGTTCCAAACCGTCCACAAGAAGAACGATTTTCTCTTTCCTCGCGAGCGAAGTAATCGCCTGAAGCAGGCTTTCCCTCACCGGGTCCTTCGTTTCCCTCGGAATCCAATGACCGTCGATGCGTGCATAGTCCGGCCTTAGCTCCACCATGCGCTCAATGGCCGCGCTATCCGATCCCACAGCGGAGAGGGCGATCCGGAAGCCTTGCACACGGTAATGTCGAAGGGCTGCATGCAGAGTTCCCATATGATCCGTTCCGTCGTCGGATAGTATAAGTACGACATGTTCCGGATGAAGACCGGCTGCCTCAATATGATAGAGCGTGCTTCCGGGGTATAACCTGGAATCGAAGACAATCCGCGCCGGAACCGGAAGGAACAGCCTTACCGCCCCGTCTGAAGGGATTCCCCGGATCGCCAATTCGCGAAATCGCCTGTCGTTATCGAATAGTTCCCCTTCCCGTTCAGAAAAAGAATAAAATTGTTCCGGCGTCCATCCTTCTCCGGTCGTCTTGTCAAACGGAAGGGCTTCATATCCGAACAAGGAACCGTCCATCAGCGATGCGATGGGTCTATACCGGACACCTATCCTTTCCTGGTTAGTAAACTGCTCCTGCATACGGCAATCCAACATCTCAAACGAGAAAGACAAGGTTGAAAACGACATGCTCCACGCCCGAAAAATGGCCGACACCACTTCCTTCTCCAATTCCCTTGCGCTTGTCTTGCCCCCAGCCGTCAATCCTATCGGTCGAACAGCGGCCGCACCGCCGCGGATGCGGTCCTTTCCCCTGAGCTTGGCAGAACGTCTGGAATCGGCGAATACCCGAAAAGCCGTGTCTCTCAGCGCATACAGCAATCGGGTCATTTCCTCGTCCGGTACATGGGGCACCTCGGCCTGGGATCTTCGAACCAGCATGAAGAGGCTGTCTCCTGTGACCAGCCACCTGAGCACAGCTCCGGTTTCTCCGGCAAAACGCAGACCTGCCGCCCGAAACAGACGAAGCAAACGCAGTGGAGTCTGTACCACCTGTGCCGCGGGTTCCGTTGGTCGATCCCAAGTCAGGATGAGCACTCCGCTGCCCAAATTGTTTTCTTCTTTCGTCAGCCTGTCCAGCAATTCTGGGTTCATCCATTGGCCGATCGTATCCATCCCGCTTGATTCCTCCGACCAGAAATCCATCTTTTTCGTGAGGCATCCGGTACATTCTACCTATTACCTAGTACAATCAAACTAACACAAGCGTGTCTTTCAAATGTCCGTGGAGTGTAAAGCCATGGTAAAAATTGCGGAAACACAAACAAACCGGACAGTGGCCGGTTTGTTTGTAACCTATGAAGTCCTTGGGGAATCAGTTCAAATCCGGCCGCTTGCTCGTCACGAGATAAACGACACTCTCTCCGATATTGGTGGCGTGGTCGGCGATCCGCTCGATGTAACGCGCCACGAAGGAAAGCAGCATCGATTGGTTGATCACCTTGGGATCTTCCGCCATCATACCGGCCAATTCCATGAATATTTTGGAAAACAACGCATCCACTTGATCGTCGTCTTTGGCCATTTTGTAAGCTAGATCCACGTTCTCCTCGATGAACGAGCGGATCGAATCGGAGATCATCGCCTGAACCATCTCGGCCATCCGCGGCAGATCAATCAACTGCTTGACCAACGTCTGTCCTTCCAGACGGATGGTCGTTTTGGAGATATCAACCGCCAAATCGCCCATCCGTTCCAGATCGGAGGAGATTTTGAGCGCCGCCAGTACCCGGCGAAGATCTGTGGCTACCGGTTGCTGGGTGGCAATCAATTTGGCTCCGAGCTCGGAAATATGCTCTTCAATCTGATTCAATTCCGGGTCTGCGGCCACGATTCTCCGTGCTTCCTCCACATCCAAATGAACGAGCGTGGACATCGAGTCGGCCAGTGCTTTCTCCACGCGTTCTCCCATACCCACAAGTAAATCCTGAATCTGCTTCAGCCCGACATCCAGCTCTCTGCGTGTCACCATGACGGCAACCCCCTTCTTTTCTCCTTTTCGTTAACCAAAACGGCCGGAAATATAATCGTCTGTGGAGCGATTGGAAGGATTCGTGAATATTTTCTGGGTGTTGTCGTACTCCACCAAATCGCCCATCAGGAAAAACCCCGTTCGATCGGATACCCTTGCGGCTTGATACATGTTATGGGTCACAATGACAATGCAATATTCCTTCTTCAACTCCGCGATCAATTCCTCTATTTTGGCTGTCGATACCGGGTCGAGGGCGGATGCAGGCTCATCCATGAGCAGAATGCTTGGCTGTACGGCCAGCGATCTGGCGATACAGAGACGTTGCTGCTGACCGCCCGACAAGGCAAGAGCCGAGCCGTTCAGCCGATCCTTAACCTCATCCCATAAAGCGGTTTTGCGGAGACAGCGTTCGACGATTTCGTCCAGCTTCCGTTTATCCCGAATGCCATGGTATCGAGGGCCGAACACGATGTTTTCATAAATCGATTTATGAAAAGGATTCGCCCTCTGCCACACCATGCCGATATTTTGCCGCAGCCGTACGACGTCTGTTCCGGGATGGTTGATATTGCGCCCGCCGATCCAGATTTCCCCTTCGATTCGGACGCCCGCGATGAGGTCGTTCATCCGGTTGAGCGATCGAAGAAAAGTCGATTTGCCGCAGCCGGAAGGGCCGATCAGCGCAATGACCTCGCGAGCGGCAAAATCCATACTTATTTTTTTAATAGCCTGTTTTTCACCGTAAAAAACGGAGAGGTCTTTCGTATAAAAAGCCGTTTCGCTCATATGAGCCCCTCCCTACTTGGTTGCCGTGAACTTGCGGTAAATCGCCCGGCCGAGCCAACGGGCACCGAAGTTGAACAGCAGCACAATGATGATCAGCACGGCGGAAGCGCCGGCCGCGATTTCGGGAGCGTCGGGTGCGAGCCCTTCGCTGTTGATTTTCCAAATATGCACCGCCAGCGTCTCCGCAGGCCGGAACGGGTTCAAAGGGGACGACAGGTGCGTCGGATTCCAATCGGAAAAATTAAGGCGCGGCGAACTCATGCCCGCCGTGAACAACAGGGCGGCGG
This sequence comes from Cohnella sp., assembly GCA_028287445.1. Lineage (GTDB taxonomy): Bacteria > Bacillota > Bacilli > Paenibacillales > Paenibacillaceae > Cohnella. The sequence continues at coordinate 2,495 of JAQBPQ010000008.1, read as the reverse complement.
CTTCCCCGAACACGCGGCCGGCGGCGAGAATCGTTCCGGTCATAATGTTGGGAAATCCCATTGGCAGCATGACGGAGCGAATCGTTTTCCAATGGGACAATCCAAGTGCGAGGCCGGCTTCCTTTTGCTCCCTCGGAACTCCGCGAATCGCCTGCTCGGTAATCCGTACCATAAGCGGCAGGTTGAAAACCGTCAGAGCCAATGCGCCCGATATAAGGGAATATTTTAGATGAAAAAACTGAACGAATACCAACAGCCCGAACAATCCGACGACGATCGAAGGGAAAGAAGAAAGCACCTCGATCACGAGCCGGATAAAATCGGTAACCCGATTCGCTCTGGCGTACTCGCTCATATAAATACCGGCGCCAAGTCCGAGCGGCACCGTGATGATCATGGTCAATACAAGCAGGAATATGGAGTTAAACAGCGGCGGACCGATTCCTCCGCCCGTCTTGATCGTCTCCGGTTCGGAGGTTAGAAAGTGCAGGCTGATGTGACTGACTCCCCGGAACAGCAGGTAACCAAGCAATGCGGCCAAGACCGCCATGATGAGACAAGCGATCGCGACGATGACGGCGATTGCGATACGGTCTGCGGTTTTCGCTTTCATCGTTTGGCCCTCCTCTCCAACACGCGGACGATAAAGACGAACAGGAACGTCATGATGAGCAGGATAAGAGCCAAACTCCACAACACGTTGTTATGCAAGGAACCGCCGACCGTATTGCCCATCTCCAGTGTAATGATGCTGGTCAGCGTCGCGGCGGATTCAAACAATGATTTCGGTATGATCGGCGCATTTCCGATGACCATTTGAACCGCAAGCGCCTCCCCGAATGCCCGGGATATACCGAGCACGATACCTGTCAATAAAGAGGGCAGCGTGGTGGGGAGAATCAACCGGTAAATCGTCTGCCACCGCGTCGCTCCAAGCGCGAACGAGCCTTCCTTCAGACCGGCAGGCAGCGTACCGAGAGCGTCCGTGGAGATTGAGGTAACCGTCGGCAAAATCATGATGGAAAGCACGAGTGAGCCGGCCAAAATGCCGAATCCTTGGCCTGTGAAATTGTTTCGAAGAAAAGGCACAATGACTGTAAGTCCCACAAACCCGTATACGACGGAAGGAATGCCGGCAAGAAGCTCGATGGCGGGCTGCAATATCGAACGTCCCGCCTTTGGTGCGATTTGCGTCATAAAAACGGCTGCACAGAAACCAAACGGAGCGGCAATTGCCGCGGCGATGAACGAAGTAGCCGTTGAACCCGCCAGGAAGGGCAAAGCGCCAAAAAGCGGAGGTTCGCCCTCCGGATTCCATTGGCGGCCAAACAGCAAATCGGACAGGTTTAGACCGCCGCTTATGAAAGGATTTAACCCTCTGGATGCGATAAACCAAACGATGGAGAAGATGGTCACAATCAAAAGGGCAACGCATGCGTACACGTATACCCTTCCGAACCATTCTTCGCGTATATGTTTGGGAAAACGGGACAATCGGTCGCCCTCCGGCTTGTCCGACTGGACGGGATGATTCATAATGCCTCCTCGTTAACAGCAAGCAGAGGCCGACAAATTGTCAGCCTCTTGCCGGTTACGGTTTAATCAAGTTAAGGAGTATTCCGTTTACTTATTCGAAACCGTACCGTTGATATCACGAGCCACTTTCATTGCGCTGACCGGGATGTAACCGAGGTCCTTCACATCGCCGTTTTGAACAGCATCCGTGATCATGTAGTCGAGCAATGCTTTAACGACCGGAGTCGGCTCGCCTTTGGTATACATGTGCTCATAAGCCCATACCGGATATTTACCCGTTGTTACATTATCTACGCTTGCATCTACGCCGTCAAGCTTTAGAGCTTTCACGCTGCTGTCCAAGTAAGAAAGAGCCAGGTAACCGATCGCTCCGGGAGTTTCGGCGATCAATTTCTTAACCGTACCGGACGAATCTTGTTGGATTGAGCCCGGCAAGTCCTGAGAAGCCGTACCCAGCGCATATTTTTCAAATGTTTTACGAGTACCCGAGCTGCTCGGACGGTTAATCAGCACGATCTTTTGATCTGCGCCGCCTACGCCTTTCCAGTTCGTTACTTTGCCGGTAAAGATATCAACCAGCTGTTTTTTCGTCAAGTTGTCAACGCCGGCTTTCGGGTTAGCAACAGCGGCCATTGCTACGACCGCAACTTGATGGTCTACCAAATCTTTGGCTTTGCTTGCGTCTGCGTCTTTGAATTTCTCTTCCGCAAAAATATCGGAGTTGCCGATGTCGACTTGTCCGCCCTGAACTTGGGTGAGACCGCCGCCGCTTCCTCCGGGTTGGACGGTTACGTTGATGCCGCTATATTGGCTGTCAGCCATAAATTTTTTCGATACTTGGTCAACCAGGGGCTGTAATGCCGTGGAACCAGCTGCCACAATGGTACCGCTCAAAGCTCCGCCGGCGCTTGCAGAAGCGGATGCGCTTGGGCTGTTCGATGCGCTTGGGCTGTTTGATG
>JAQBPQ010000045.1 GCA_028287445.1 Cohnella sp. | reverse complement strand
AAGGAACGCAGGTTTTGGGCGAAAGTTGTTTGAAAGCGGTTTCCAGTACGGTGACCGAATTGGAAGACAATCCTCTTTTCAATGCAGGCCTTGGCTCCGTGTTGAATGAGGACGGTTATGTCGAAGTGGACGGTTCGATCATGGACGGAGAAAGCGGCCGGTTTGCCGGCATCGCAGCCATGCCGAATACGCGCTACGCCATCGCGACCGCCTATCTCCTGCTTCGGCATTCGCGGCATGTGCTGTTGGCCGGAAGCGGAGCGGCACAGTTTGCCCGCTCACACGGAATCCCGGAAGACAATTGCATCACTGAGGAACAGCTGGCATCATGGCAGCTGGCGAAGCGGTTGATCTCCGAAGGGAAGGAACTCGATTTCAGCCCGTACACGGGATTGCAAAAAGAAACGGACACAGTCGGCTGCGTGTTGGTGAATGACGCAGCCCAGCTTGCCGCGGGTTCGTCCACCGGAGGTTCCTTTCTCAAACATCCCGGACGCGTGGGCGACACGCCGGTGATCGGCGGGGGCATCTATGCTTCGCGGAACTGCGCGGTCGTATGCACGGGCCGTGGAGAAGCGTTCATCCAGACGTTGACGGCGAAATTTGTCGATGATGAAATCGGCAAGGGACGCCAGCCGCAGGAAGTCGCAGAGGAGGCGATCCGGCGAATGACACGGCTCACCGGCGAGTCGGGCGGGCTCATCGTGGTGGATGCCGGACAACGGTACGGCATGGCCCATAACTGCCGTACCTTTCCCGTAGCCGTGATGGTGGACGGCATCGTCGAAGATGTGCGTCCTGTGAACATCAACGCTTTTCAAGGCAGGTGACGCATGGCCAAAGCCAGCATGAAATCCGACAACGTCTATCAGAACATTAAAGATCTTATTGTGAGCGGTACTCTGAAGCCGGGACATATGATTTCCGTAAGCGAACTGGCTGAACAGTTCGGCGTCAGTGTAACGCCGGTCCGGGACAGCCTGAATGCGCTCAAGCACGAAGAGCTCGTAGAGATTTTGCCCCATAAGGGATATTTTGTGTCGCAGGTTGATTTGAAAGAGCTTCAGCACCTGTTTCAGATGAGAATGATTCTGGAGACCGCCAGCGTGGAAATCGCAAGCCGCAGCGCTACCCCGCGTCAGATCGAGCAGCTTTATGAACTGGCGAATAAGGATTGCGAGGGACCGGACAGCCCGATTCACTTCATGAAGGACAATTACTCTTTTCACGTTACAATCGCTGAAGCTTCCGGCAATCCTTATTTGACGAAGTCGCTGTCGAACGTGCTCAACCAGATGCAGAGGGTGCTCTACAACGACTTGTTCCGCGGCAACCGCGAGACGATGAAATTCGAGCATCTCGAACTGGTGGATCTGATCCGCGCAGGCGATCCGGTCAAGGCCCGCGAAGCGATCGTCATGCAGATTGAAGGGACCAAGAAACGCATTCTGTCGACCTTCTAGGTTCGGCACCACAACGGGAGGTATTGCAATGAAAGACAAGATCTTGCTCGAAGAATGGGACGCATTAAGCCTGAAGGAGGCGATTGCGGAAGGACGCATTCGCCGCGCCATTTTCGGAATTGGAGCCTGCGAAAATCATGGAAGACACCTGCCGATGGGCACGGACCGCATGTTCCCGACGAAAGTCGGCGAAGAAGTGGCCAAGGCGCTCGGCGATACGGTCGTCGTCCCGACGGTGCCTTACGGCATGTCGATGCACTACAGCTCGATCGGGCCCTGCCTCACGTTATCTTACGACACGGAGGTCGCGTTGCTGCGGGAGGTATTGGAGTCCATCGTCAACATGGGCATCCTTCATATTTTCATGATGAACGGCCACGACGGCAATATTCCGGCTATCGAAATGGCCGCTCGCCAAGTGAAGCATAAGTATCCAGACGTTCACATCGGCGTCCTATACTCCTGGTGGAACTTGTCCAATACTCCGGTGGCAGGGCAGTTTGAAGTATGGAACGGTCTCGGGCACGCCGGTGAAGGCGAGACGTCCGCTATGCTGGCTTCCCGGCCGGATCTGGTCGACGTGTCGGTGGCCAAAGGCCGGGTTCCGGAGTTTCCATACGAGAATCAGGGATTCATCCAGACGATCTGGGAGTTCGGTGAGCTGACCGAATACGGCGCGACGGGCGACCCGAGCAAAGCGACCCCCGAGAAGGGCCAGAGCATTCTGGGTTATGTGGTGCAGGAAATCGTTAAGTATTTCACCGACCTGGATCGGGCAGGCGGGAAATACGGGCTTAAACTCAACAATTAGGAGGTTCGGGGATGCAGGAAAACACATCGCTTCGCAAAAACTCGCTATCGATCATTGAGGTTCTGGCTTTATCGATGGCCATTATCGGTCCGACCATTGTCATGGCTTTCAACACCTCGCTCATGGCAGGCGCCGCCGGGGCGAACGCTCCGCTGGCATTCTTGGTTTCCACCATCGCCATGCTGTTCGTCGGGATCACGTTTATGGAGTTTTCCAAGCGCATTTCACATGCCGGTTCGGTTTACGCCTATAATGCACACGGACTTGGCGCAAAAACCGGATTCATCTCCGGCTGGTGCATGGCGCTCACGTATTTCTGCTTTACCGCAGGCTGCTGCGCCCTGTTCGGCAATTTCGCGGACATATTCCTGAAGCACTTCGGCATCAATATTCCGATTCCGATTCTCGTTCTTATCTGCCTTCTCATCGTCTGGTTCCTCTCCTATCGCGACGTACGCTTGTCCACCCGTGCCGCGCTGCTGCTAGAGTTGACCTCGATGGTCGTCGTGCTGATCCTCGCTTTCGTCATCGTCGGCAAAGGCGGCGCTTCCGGCAATTCCGCGGCTCCGTTCACCATTAGCGCGGGCAGCGTGTCTGGCATCGGCATGGCACTGATTTTCGGCGTTTTCTCCTATGCAGGTTTCGAAGGAGCCGCTACGCTGGCCGAGGAGGCCAAGAACCCCCGCCGCGCGGTGCCGGTTGCCATTGTCGGCAACCTGCTGTTGCTCGGAGCTTTCTTCGTATTCGTGATCTACGCGCAGGTTATCGGTTTCGGGGTGGAGCATATGGATAAGCTGGCCAGCTCCGCATCTCCTCTCGATACGCTGGCGACGACTTATGTCGGTCAGGCGATGGCCATCTTCGTCGACTTCGCCGCCGCCATCAGCGCGCTGGCGTGCGCCCTCGGTGCCGCCGGCGCCTGTTCCCGCATGTTGTTCGCGATGGGCCGCGACGGCGTCATTCCCAGAGTGCTCGGCAAAACGCATCCCACCCACCGTACTCCTCATGTCGCCGTGCATACCATCGCCATCCTGGTCGTTGTGCTGTATGCGGTTTGGGGCATCGGCTCAGGCGCTTCGAATTTCTACGGTTACGTCGGTACGATCGGCACGTTCACGATACTGGTTACATATATGCTTATCAACATTGCGGCGATCCGCTATTTCCGCCGCAACCGCGCGCAGGGATACTCGGTCTTCAAGCATATGATCGTACCGATTCTCGGTTTCCTGATCCTGCTGTGGCCGCTTTACAACAACCTTTATCCGATTCCGCCGTTTCCGTTTAACGTCTTCCCTTATGTAGCTGCGGCTTGGATCATCGTCGGCGTCGTGGTCATCAACCTGAAAACGCGCCGGGATCCAACCCTTGCGAACCGTCTTATTGCGGATATGGAGGAATTAGGCGCCTAACCGACCGTTCTCCGGAACAGCGGGATTACTCGGCAACCACAAGTATGGATACAAGGAGTGTGCAGCATGTCCGAACGGGTTAACCGCCTCGAAGCGATGGACCGGGATCTGATCAGCAACAGTCAGAAAGTCCGCTTCTTCCCGTTAAACGTCGCCAAAGCGAAAGGCAGCTACATTTACGATCTCGACAATAAGGAATATCTCGACTTCATGGCCGGCTGGGCCGTTGCGGGTCTGGGTTACGGCAACGAAGAGGTGCTCGAAGCTTACACCAGCCAGCTCAAGGAAGTTTCGTTCGCCACACTTACGGCCATCATGAACGAGCCGGTCGTGGATTTAGCCGACAAGCTGGTGTCGCTCGTTCCCGGCGATTTCAAAAAGAAGGTATGGTTCGGCATGCACGGCTCCGATGCGTGCGACACGCTGTATAAGCTGGCGCCTCTTGCGACGGGCCGGCCGCGCATGGTTTCGTACATCGGCGGCTACCACGGACAAACCGGGGGCTCGGCCGCCTTGTCCGGCCACACGGCGCAGGCCAAGTTCCCGGGCGGAGGCAACGTCACGAAGGTGCCGTATCCGAACTGCTATCGTTGCCCGTTCGGTCAGACACCGGACAAGTGCAGCATGCAATGTCTCGACTATATCGAGAATTTTATTTTTAAAACCGTATGTCCCGCGGAGGATGTGTCTGCCATTATTATCGAGGCGATGCAGTCCGACGGGGGAGACATTCCGGCGCCGAAGGAGTATTTGCCCGCACTTGAGGACATGTGCCGCAGGCACGGCATTCTTCTCTTCCTGGACGAGGTCAAGATCGGCCTGGGCCGTTCGGGCAAAATGTTCTCTTTCGAGCATTACGGCATCACTCCGGACGGGGTGGCGCTCGGCAAATCACTCGGAGCCGGTTATGTACCCGTGAGTGCGGTTGTGGCGCGTCAGGAACTTCTCGACGCAGGCACGGCGATCAACATGTACACACTGGCCGGCAGTCCGGGCACGGCTGCCGCGGCGAGGGCGACGATCCGGGAAATTGAGAACCGCGACCTGGTCGCCGAATCCGCCCGCAAGGGTGCGTGGCTGATTGACGAGCTGAAGAAGCTGCAGGCGAAGCATCCGCTGATCGGCGACGTGCGGGGACTCGGCCTTATGGTGGGCGTCGAGCTCGTGACAGATCGCGAGTCGAAGACTCCCGCCGCCAAGGAAACGGCGAAAGTCGCCTATCGGGCGTGGGAGCTGGGGCTCATCCTGTTCTATGGCGGCATCTATTCCAACGTGCTGGAGATCACGCCGCCGTTGACCATTTCAGATGATCAGCTTGCGCACGGTCTCTCCATTATCGATCAAGCTTTGACCGATGTGGCCGCCGGCCGTGTCAGTGACGACGCCTTGAACTACGCAGGCTGGTAAAAAATCAAGCGAAAGTGGTCTGGCGGCTTCCAATCCTCTCATCACCGTATTATAAAAATGACAAGAACCCTTGCCTCGCAAGGGTTCTTGTTTGGTTTCTAACCACATCTCGTATCTGAAATCCGCGTTCCTGCACCGATTGGTGCGAGCACATCTTCAAAAATTAGAAAACTGTTAATCAAATAAAAAAATATTAATTATTAAAATTTGGCAGTTTGCTGACTGTATAATAACAAGCAATACAGTTATGTGGATGTTTTTGTTCATAAAAACCTTGGAGGTGATGGGAAATCAAATTGCTAACTAGAGTTGCGGCGACGACCCTTGGGTTATTCCTGATGGCTGGCACGGGAGCGGCGTTAGCGAGCGGGGATCATACGTTGTATATGGAAGGCAAGAAAGTGGAAATGAGCGAAAACTTGTGGATGGTGGACGGGTGGACCTATGTTCCGGTGAGAGAATTCGCGGATAAAATGGGATGGCAGCTCACCTATGATGAGGGTACGGCTGAAGTTACCATTCGCAACGCCATCGGGGACACGTTCTCGTTTAAAACGGGGACGTCCGAAATCCATTTCAACGGAAGTACATATAAAATTTCAGCAGAAGTGAAAGTGAAAGATGGAAACGCTTATTTGCCCGTTCGTTTACTCGCAGAAGCCATGCACACAAACGTGGGATGGCGGGAAGAAGAAAAATTGGCTGTCGTCGAGACGGAGCAAGAGTACATAGTCGCAAGTGGCGACACGCTCTCGAGCATTGCGGAAGCACATCAAACGACTGTCAAAGCGCTTCAAATCCGTAACGGGATATCGGATGAACCTCTCCAGATCGGTCAGCAGCTGAAAGTGGTAGTTCCCGGGTTTTTACAACCAAGCCCAACCCCGAGCCCCAAAGTCGCCGCAGCAAAGCCTGCCGCTGCCGCCGACGTTAATCAAGCCGATTTGAACCTTTTGGCCAAGCTTGTTCAAGTTGAAGCGGGGTACGAACCCTATGAAGGTAAACTCGCTGTTGCAAGCGTTGTGATGAACCGCGTCCATGACTGCAGTTACCCCAATACGGTAAAGGGCGTCATTTACGAGCCCTATCAATTCCCTCCTGCGAAAAACGGACTGCTTGCTAAGGCAACGGCCTCCAAGGAATGCATGAAAGCCGCCAAGGCTGCGCTGTCTGGTGTAAACAATGTGCCTGGCGCCGTTTATTTCTTTAACCCGAAAGTGGATCCAGTCAAATTAAACAAGGTGAAGGTAGTCGCCAAAATCGGCAATCATGTTTTCGCAAAATAAAACCGAGAAAAAGCGATCATCTCCAAACTGGGAGAGGATCGCTTTTTTGCTATCTCACCCCGACGGGAAAATCGTCCCTTAATAGGAT
>JAQBPQ010000230.1 GCA_028287445.1 Cohnella sp. | reverse complement strand
GGCCCCCGCGGCTTGCCGCCGCATTGGCCACCGGGGCAGCGCCTGCACCGCCGCGCGCGCCGCGGCCGGCTGCCGCCGGCTGCACAGCCTCTGCCGCACGGCCAGCTGCCGCCGGCTCAATAGCTTCTACCGGGCGGCCAACGCCACCGGCGCCGCCTCTTCCTCCGCGCCGCTTACTGCCGGCGGCGCGATCCTGCCGGCCTCCGCCCGCAGCTGCCGGCGCCTGCCGATCAGGCACGGCCCTGCCGCCTGCGCTGCGCTTCTTATTGCGCTTGCGGTCAAACCCGCCGCCGCCTAAGCCGCGCGCATCCACCCAGTTGACCTTGCCCGCGCTGCGAGGTTTCATATCGACCATTTCGAAATCGATCGTATGGTCGTCCATGTTGACCCGGGCCACCCGGATCTTGACCTCGTCGCCGATCCGGTACACCTTGGAGGTGCGCTCGCCGATCAGCGCCATGTGCAGCTCGTGGAAGTGGTAATAATCGTCCGTCAAATCGCTGAGACGAATCAAGCCCTCCACCGTATTATCCAACTCGACAAACATGCCGAAGCTGGTCACTCCGCTGATCATGCCGGAGAATTCCTCGCCGATCTTATCCAGCATGAACTCGGCTTTCTTCAACTTTTCCGTATCGCGTTCCGCATCCACGGCAACGCGTTCGCGTTCCGATGACTGTTGCGCAATATCGGACATTCGAGTCGCCAGCGCTTCAGACCGGGCTTCCGGCAAAGTTCCGCCGTTCTCCAGTACTTCCCGCATCACCCGGTGAATGACCAAGTCGGGGTACCGCCGGATCGGCGAAGTGAAGTGCGTATAAAACTCGGCCGCCAGTCCGAAATGTCCCAAGCTTTCAGGATCATATTTGGCTTGTTTCATCGACCGCAGCATCATCGTGCTGATAACGGTCTCTTCCTTCGTGTCGCGAATTTCCTCGAGAAGCGTCTGCAACACGCGTGGTTGAATCGAGTTCCCTTTAACTTGCACCGCATATCCGAAATTCGCTGCGAACTGCATGAATTGCATCAGCTTCTCGCTGCTCGGCTCCTCATGGATCCGGTATACGAACGGCACATTGAGCCTGTGAAAATGCTCCGCCACCGTCTCGTTGGCCGCCAGCATGAATTCTTCGATGATCTGCTCGGCAATTGAACGCTCGCGCTTCACGATATCAACCGGCTTGCCTTGCTCGTCCACGATGACCTTCGACTCCTCGAAGTCGAAATCAATCGCGCCCCGCCGCATCCGCTGCGAACGAAGCCCCATGGCCAGCTCCTTCATAAGCCGGAAATTTTCCACCAAATCCGCATAACGCTCCATCACTTCCGGATCTTCGTCCGTTAGGATTTTGCGTACGTTCGTATAGGTCATCCGCTCTTTCGTGCGAATCACGCTCGTGTAAATATCATGCCGAACCCGTTTCATCGTCCGCGGATCAAATTCCATCTCGCACGACATGGTCAGCCGGTCCACCTGCGGGTTCAAAGAACAGATGCCGTTGGACAACCGATGCGGCAGCATCGGGATGACCCGATCCACCAGATACACGCTGCAGCCCCGGTTATAAGCTTCCTGATCCAATTGAGATTTCTCCCGCACATAATAGCTGACATCCGCGATATGAACGCCCAGCAGTAAATTGCCGTTCGGAAGCCGTTCGACGTTCACGGCATCGTCCAAATCTTTGGCGTCTTCGCCGTCAATCGTCACGATGACCCGATCACGAAGATCCCGCCGCCCTTGCCGCACGATTTCTTCCTGGGTGATCGAGTCGGGAGCCCCGTCCGCTTCCGCCATCACTTCTTCCGGAAAACTTTCCGGCAGACCATGTTTGCGGATGATGCTCAGAATATCAACGCCCGGGTCATCCTTGTGCCCAAGAACCTCGACAATCTCGCCTTCCGCTGCGGACCGGCCTTCGGGATACTTCACAAGGTTCACGACGACCTTCTGGCCGGTGACCGCTCCCTTAAACCCTTCCTGCCGGATGAAAATGTCTTTGTTGATCCGTTTGTCGTCGGGGATGACGTATCCGTAACTCTGATGATCCTGGAACGGTCCGACCACCTGCGTGACCGCCCTTTTGGCGATACGCACGATTTCCCCTTCCATCCGCTGCCCGTTTTCACTCTTGGACGTCACCCGAACGAGCACGATATCTCCGTTCATGGCGCCCTTCATATCATTGGCATGGATGTAGACGTCCGGATGGTCCGGCTCGTCCGGCAACAAGAAAGCAAACCCTTTGGGATGGGCTTGCAGCCTACCGCGCAACAGATTCATCCGTTCCGGCACTCCATACCGCTCGGTCCGGGTCATCAAAATTTTGCCGTCATTCTCCATCTCGGTCAACAAACGCAAAAACGATTTAAAATCGTCTGCATTGTCGATGCCAAAATGCTTCTCCAGCTCCTGGTACGTCATGGGTTTATAGGCCGTCTCGCGCATAAACTCGAGCAACTCCTGCTCAGTACACATCGGCATCCGCATCACCTCGTCCTATGTATATTATACACGCATTGTTCTCCCGGCAACCGGACTTCGGCCCCCTGCCCTGAGATCGCACAAAAAAAACAGGAAGCTTGCGCTCCCTGCTGGTTGGATCATTCATTAGCCCACCTTGACGAAATAAGCGACTAACAGGGCGAGGATAAAAAATCCGGACGCCAAACCGACCGTCAGCCGTTGGAGGAACAAGTCCAATCCACGGGCTTTCTGCTTGCCGAACAAGTGCTCCGCACCGCCGGAGATGGCGCCTGAGATCCCCGCGCTCTTACCGCGTTGCAGCAGGACGACGGCAATCAGACCCAGCGAGAAAATGACCAATAAAATCTTGAAGAAAATTTCCACAGCTTCCACCTCCCAAGTGCCGAAACACGATGAACTCTACAAAAACAGTATTTTCATTCTATCATAATGATTGTTCCGTTGACAACCATTCGCAGCATGCGGTAAAATCCGTCATTTTCCATTTGGTCCTAACCGGCCTGCGCGGCTCTCTCCGCATTCAACCGATTCAGAAGAAATCCGCCAGATAGCCGACCTGCCCAAGAACGCGCCGCTCCAGCACGTCTATTGGCTCCGCCGAACCTTGAAGACGTCCGATACGGTAAAGAAACCCGGGACGCCTGCCTCCTGCCAACAAAGCGGTTAACGTGGCGATGTTCAATGCCAATCCCCCGCTGTCGTCGACCGATCCGCTGGGCACCCGTTCCAAACAGGCCTCACCGCCGGCTTCGATCCGCAAAATAAAATCACCCTCATTCCATGGCGCATGCGCGTCCTCAATCCTCAACCTCAACTCATCCGCTCTATCGGACGGCGAGAAAGGGTACTGACCGATGAAGGCTTCCACATCCACAATACGCGACATAAAGTAGGCATTCACCTCCTGCTTTAACCGCGGCTCCGGCAGCAGGAACGGCAGCGGATCATCCTCCGGCATGGTTACCGTCAATTGATCGGCCATGGAATCGTGGTTACCCACAAAATTCCAAATCCCGGCTGAGGCCTCCCCGGTTAGTGCGACCCACTCGTGCACCTTTATGATGCGATCCGCGACCTGATAGAGCAAATATCCTTCCGCTTGGCCTTCCCTGTCGTAGTAAACGGCAGCCTTGCCCGGCTTGGAGAAAACTTTCCGTTCCCACCATTCCGGATCGCGAACCAAAGGTCCGTTATATTGCGAAGCGAACTTTTCATACATCGGAGCAAACAGTTCCCTCTTCTTCTCCACCAAGCGAACGGAGCCGTTCACCTCACGCCGCGGAGGAAACCATCTGGAGTCTATCGTGTATTGCTTGCGTTCGGGCATCATTTCATAGCCATATTTGCGGTAAAACGCAAAAGAGAACGGGTGCAGCGTACTGAAGCTTTGGCCGTTATTCCGCATCGTTTGCAAAGAGTGGCGCAGCAACCGGGTCACTCCGCCCTGACGCCGGGTGTCCGGCCAAGATGCGACACCTCCAATGCCGCCCGCCGCAAATTTACGCCCCTGCACCCACACCTCGAAGGGCAGGATCGTAAGCGCCGATAGCAGCCGATCGTCCTCTCCGAACAAACCGTACGTCCATTCCGGGCGAAAAACCGCTCTCGCCTCGTCCTTTTGCGCCGGGGACATTTCATATTGAAACGCGTACTCAGACAACGCGATCCTCTCATCGAACCGATCCGCGGTCAATTGCCGAATTTCCGCCATATCGCTCTCTCCTCCGGAACCACTTTCATTTTCTTTTCATCATAACGCATCTCCTGCCTGCAACCAAAAGGGCCCGGCTTCCCCAGCCGGGCCCTGCACAAACTGCTTCGATCTTTAAATCCAGCCGCGTTCGCGGAACCAGGCGAAGTTAAGCTTGGCGCTCTCGAGCGAACCGACATCATACTGTTCCTGCTCGATGATGACGTATTCCACGCCGGCCTTCTCGCAAGCCGCCAACGCGGAATCCCAATCGACGGTGCCGCGGCCGATTTCGGTGTCCGTCCCGTCTGCTTTGAAGTCCTTGGCATGAACGAGCGGCAGACGGTCGGCGTATTTGGTAATAGCAGCAGCCGGATCTTGACCGGCCACTTTCACCCAACCGAGATCGAATTCCGCGAACAGCCGGTTCGCCGGAATCCGCTCCAACAGGTGGTCGATGACCAATTTGCCGCCGACCGGCTTGAATTCGAACGCATGATTATGATAGCCAAAAGTCATACCCGCTTGGGTCACGATTTCAGACGCTTGTTCCAGAACATCCGCCATGCGGGCAACATCCTCTTCCGTCGCCGGATTCGGCAGCGGGTACCACGGAACAACGAACCGTTTCAGGCCGAGTTCCAGCGCGTATTCCACTTGTGTCTTGAGGTTGTCCTTCCACTGATCCGGCTTATCCATCGTCAGCCCGATATGCGCGGAAGGTGCGTTCAGACCGGCGTCCGACAACGCGGCGCGCAGATCTTTGGCGGATACCCCATAGTAGCCCGCCAGTTCAACGTTCTTATAACCAATACCGGCGATCTGCCGGATCGTCCCCAGGAAGTCTTTCTCGCTGAGATCCCGTACCGAATACAGTTGTATACCAACTTGAGGTTTGCTCATTTGGATCTTCCACCGCCTTATTGGTTTTGCGTTACCCTTTGGGTACGCTTTCTTCTCTCCCATTATAGGCAAAATACCCCTCCCGAAGCGAGAAGGGTTTTTGCCTTATTTATATGCCATTTAGATGAGAATGAAATCCCGCGAATCACGACACCGGATGGGAATGTCCGATCAGCTCGGAAACGGTCACGAAATGATAACCACTTTTGATCAATTCCGGCAATATGATCTTCAAAGCTTCCGCAGTTTGCGATTGACCGCTGACATAATCATGCAGCAGAATGATATCTCCGTTCCGAGCGTTGCGGAGCACCTTGCGAACAATCCGCCGCACTCCCGGCCGTGACCAGTCACGCGTATCCTGGTGCCATGACCACATCACCATCTGGAGCTGTTCCCTTTTGCTGGCTTCCAGCACCCTGGAATTATACACGCCGCCAGGCGGCCGGAACAAGCGCGCTTTCCTTCCGGTTGCTTCGAGAATCGCGGTCTGGGTATCCACCATTTCCCGCTGGATCTGTCCAACGGTGGATTGTCCCAAGAAACGGTGACTGTAAGTATGATTGGCAAGCTCATGGCCTTCCGCAGCTTCCCGTTTGGCGATATCCGGGTGTTGCCTGATCTTGTTCCCGATGACAAAAAAAGTGGCTTTTATTCTGTACTGTTTCAATAGATCCAATACGAGCGGAGTCTGTACGGAATCCGGTCCGTCGTCGAACGTCAAGGCGAGGATCTTCTCGTCGCCCGGCACCTCCCAGACGATATCTCCTCTCGGCTCGTAATAAGCACGCCCTTTTTCCGGAGTCTGCGCGACCTCCGCCACAGCCAAGCCATTGAATAATAACACCGAAACTACAACCAAAGTCCCTGCCATACGAAGCCGTTTGGGCACGACATCAACCTCCAAGCGGACAAAGAGCACCGCAATCCCGCGGCGCTCCCCTTCATTCGAAAATCACTCAAAACCCACTATACTGCGGCTCTTCGTTCTCCATTTGTTGCACCCGGGATTCCACTTGCTGCAAAATTTGTCCCGTTTGAGTAGCTGCGTCGGTGAACATTTGCTTGGCTTCCTGATTTTGCGTATTAAGCGCAAATTGCTCCAGGCTCGCTTGCGCGCTTTTTAAAGAAGCGACGCAGGTCTTCACTTGTGTGGCCACTGTCATTTTGCTCACCTTTTCTTTGGCTTATTCCAGTCCAAATCTAATTTGCCCACCCAGACCGTGATCATACGGATGATAACCGGACGAGTTAAAAATCGGTCTTCGAGGAACCCTTGTTAACAAAATGGAATTTGAGGAGTCCCGGAATAAATGGCCAACAGCAAACTCAAAAAACTAACGCCTGTGCAGCAGGAGTATCAAAAACTGGCCGCCAAGCGGGCGCCCAAACGGCCTGTCTTCAAAAACAGCGTGCGAGCGTTCGTCGTTGGCGGACTTGTGTGTATCGTCGGGCAATGCATTCAGCAAATGTTTGTTCAGTGGGGCGGCATGGACCAGAAGCGAGCGGCGAATCCGACCGTTGCCATCCTGATCCTATTATCCGTCATCCTGACCAGTTTGGGCGTATACGACAAGTTGGCACAATGGGCCGGAGCCGGCACCGCCGTACCCGTTACGGGCTTCGCCAATTCGATGGCATCG
>JAQBPQ010000191.1 GCA_028287445.1 Cohnella sp. | reverse complement strand
TGAATTCATCATTGGTAAAGAAGAGAGTTTATGTAAAGAATTTTACTTATGCACGGGTCTTTTTTTTGGAAAAGATGAGTCCGATTGTCCCTAAAAGCGGTACAAAGGACAAACTCAAATGATATTTTATCGATAAAATCGGCTTGAAGGTCTCACGGATCCCGATTTTATGGAGACGCTATATAACTGTGTAAAATGGTGTGTTCGCGATCTTAAATGAATGCCGCCGAAAAAACTCAGGTCACCGCGATCCTCGCGGTGATCTGAGTTTTTTATTAGTAATTTAGTAATATTATTTTCGAATGAAACTTTTGGACCAAAACCTTGTATCTTGTTATAAAAAATCGGAGAATGTTGATAAGCGTCTTCATTTATACAGCTGCATATGAACCGGATGATTTATAAGTTGTCACACTTGTGGGATTACGCTATATTAAATGAAAACCCCTGATGTGGGTTTTAAAGATTTCCCTACTGCAGAAATGCTTTATTTCCGGAAGGATGGAGTCATACGTGGCGATGGACCGCAAGAAAGAAATTATCAAGCTGCTGGAAACCGGCAGTCCGGTCAAAGTCGGAGACTTGAGCAAAACGTTCGGAGTCACGGATGAGACCATCCGGCGGGATCTGGAGCGTCTAGAGGCGGACGGACTCATTTTCCGTACCCATGGCGGCGCGGTACTGAATCCCAGGGAAAACGGTTTTGAACCCCCGGTTCTTCAGAGAGAAGCGATTCATCTCGAGCAGAAGAAGGCCATTGGCAAGTACGCCGCTTCGCTTGTCAAGGAAGGGGAAATCATCGCTCTCGATGCCAGCACGACAGGATTGCAGCTAGTCAAGCATCTTCCGAACCGGCCGCTTACCATCTTGACCTATTCATTCGCCATTGCGAATGAACTGACCAAGAAGAATAAGATTTCCGTTATCCTGATCGGAGGCAATTTGGATAGCGATTCCATGGCCATCACCGGAAAATCCGCGGAGAATATGGTTCAGGGATACCATGTGGACAAGTTCTTTTTTTCTTGTCAGGGCTTTGATTATCAACGCGGAGTCAGCGAGCCTTATGAGTCGCATGCACGGTTGAAGGAGAAGATTCTCGAGATTTCCGACGACCTGATCCTGATAGCCGACAGCAGCAAGTTTCAAGTCAAGTCGTTGATCCGTCTGCTCGGTGTGGAAGATGTGGATTTGGTGATTACCGACGAGGGTATGCCGGAAAATGAGGTTAGTGAGTTCGGAAACAAAGGAATAAATCTCGTAATTGCCAAATAGAATGTAGGAATGACACATGTTAAATAGCATTATAATCAGGATAACCGACTCAGATGAGCCGGTTATTTTGTTTTTCAAAATGTTTATGTTGATACCGGGCATTTCGTGTTGTAATATAAGCATATTGAATCCGGTTACATTTGTTAAACTAACTTTTACGCACAATAATCTTGGAAATTACAGACAGAAGTTTGGGGAGTGCAAGGCAATGGTATTAATTGGTCCTTCCGTTATGTGCGCCGACTGGGGCAACCTGGGTTCGGAGATCGAAATGCTCGATCGCGGCGGTGTGGATTTCTATCATTTTGATATCATGGACGGTCAATTCGTGCCCAACTTCACCATGGGGCCGGATTTGTTGAAAACGCTTCGCGCTTACACAGAAAAGCCATTTGACATTCATATGATGGTCGAAGAACCGGAACGGTATATCGATATGTTTGCGGACGCGGGAGCGAACTGGATCTCGGTTCACGCCGAATCGAAGACGCATTTGCAGCGGGCGCTCCAACAAATCCGCAGCCGAGGGTTGAAGGCGGGCGTGGCCCTGAATCCTTCCACCCCATTGTCTTTTCTGGAGTATGTGTTCGATGTGACTGATTATGTGTGCCTCATGACCGTAAATCCCGGCTTTGCGCGCCAATCTTTCATCCCTAGCATGCACAAGAAAATTTCGGATCTCAAAGATATGGTCACGGCGATCGGGGCCCCGATCGAGATTCAGGTCGACGGCAATATCAGCTACGAGTCGATTCCGAAGGTCGTGGAACAAGGGGCGTCGTTGCTGGTTTGCGGAACGTCAAGCCTGTTTATGTCGAATAACTTACAGCAGGCGGCCTCGGATTTGAAAATTTTCGTAAACAACGGCTTCAAGCAGCCCGGTTAAGAGAGGATGGTTTCGTATGATCACGGTGCTCGGCAGCATGAACCTGGATGTCGTGGCGATGACCGACCGCTATCCGGCGCACGGCGAAACGAAGTTCGGCCACGGGGTCGAGATGTTATCCGGAGGCAAAGGCGCCAACCAGGCGACCGCCTGCGGCAAGCTGGGCAAAGACGTCGCTCTGATCGGCTGCGTGGGGCGGGACGCCTCCGGCGAACGGCTGCTTCAATCTTTGCGGAAGAACGGCGTCAATACGGAATACATAAAAATCACGGAGCAGGCCACGACCGGCACGGTGGTGATCACGGTCGACGACACGGCGGAAAATACTATGATCGTGATCCGGGGCGCCAATGACAGGATCACCAAACCAGACATCGACGCTTGCATGGAACGCATCGGGCAAAGCCGAATTCTGCTGGTTCAAATGGAAGTGCCGCATGATGTGGCGGTCTACGCGATGCAGCAGGCCCGCAAGCGAGGGGTTTATGTGATTTTGGACCCGGCTCCAGCCGAAGGAGTCACAATCGGTATGCTGACCCATGCGGATCTGAGCACGCCGAACAAGCAGGAGACCCGGCATTTCACGGGCATCGATGTCACGGATGAACAATCGGCATTGGCCGCGGCGAAGCTTCTGGAACAATTAGGCGTGAACAA
Organism: Cohnella sp.; assembly: GCA_028287445.1. Lineage (GTDB taxonomy): Bacteria > Bacillota > Bacilli > Paenibacillales > Paenibacillaceae > Cohnella. The sequence goes on along the minus strand of JAQBPQ010000191.1, from coordinate 2,184 downwards.
CAGCATTATCAAAATGGGCGAGCAGGGGTCTCTGCTTTATACTGGCGGGACGTATACTCGAATCCAAGGCCTCCCGGTGGAAGCCGTGGATACGGTCGGTGCGGGCGACTCGTTCGCGGGGGCGCTCGCTGCCGCTCTGGATGACGGTGCCCAGATCAAGGAAGCAGCCGAATTCGCCACGGCGGTAAGCGCATTGAAGGTCACCAAGGTGGGCGCTCAGAATGGAATTCCGACGTTGGAAGAATTGAACGCTTTCTGCCGGCAACGGGGTTTGACACTTTACCATATGGCCGGAAAATGATCTCCAACAAGTTTTGTTTATTCTTTTACGGGTGGTGTAAAGAACATGGAGCCATTGCTGCGAATGAGCAATATCAGTAAGACCTATCCGGGGGTCAAGGCACTGGATCAAGTGGAACTTGCCGTACAGCCGGGAGAAGTTCATGCCTTGATAGGTGAGAACGGGGCGGGCAAATCCACTCTGATGAAAATTCTCGTTGGAGTTGAAAGTTCCGATGATGGGGCGGAGATTATCTTTGCCGGTGAAAAGATCCGCTTTAACCGGCCAATCGAAGCCACACTCAAAGGCATCTCAATGATTTATCAGGATTTGAGCCTCTTTCCCAACCTGTCGGTGGCGGAAAATATCTGCATAGGACGTGAAAGCGCTAGCAAGAGTTATTCCCGGGTGCAGTGGAAACATATGCGGACGTTGGCCGAGAAAGCTCTGGCGGAACTCGGATTGAAAGTGGACGTGTCCCTGCCTTTGGAGAGATTGAGCATCGCCAAGCAGCAGCTGGTCGCAATCGCACGCTCCCTTGTTTTCGACTCCAAATTGATCATCATGGACGAACCGACCTCTTCGTTATCGTCCGGCGAAGTCGAGCAGCTATACAAGATTATTGCGGATTTGCGCAAGAAAGGCATCTCGATCATTTATATCAGCCACAAACTGAAGGAGCTGTTTGCGGTCGCCGACCGGTTCACGGTCCTGCGGGACGGCAAATTCGTCGGAAGCTACGACAAGGAACACCTGGACGAGGACAAGCTGATTTCCTTGATGGTCGGCCGTCATCTCGAACTTCATGCGGAAACGGCCGCAGCTAGGGAAATCCACCTGGGGGAAGAAGTGCTGCGGGTGGAAGGGCTTTCGAAGAAAGGAAACTTCAAGGACATCTCGTTCTCCGTTCGGGCAGGCGAAATCGTCGGAATTACCGGTTTGGTCGGAGCGGGCCGGACGGAACTCGCCCAAGCGCTGTTCGGACTGAACAAGCCGGACTCGGGCCGCATGTACATTTCCGGCAAGAAAGTGGACATCAAATCGTCCGGCCATGCCGTGAAGCACAAGATGGCCTATATTCCCGAAAGCCGCCAGACGCAAGGCCTGTTCCTGAGGCAGTCGTTGATCGACAATATCTCGGTGACGGTATTTGGCAAGATGCTCAATAACATAAAGCTGATCGACCGCTCCAAAGAAAAGAAGCTCGCAAACGAATACATCCAGATCCTCGATGTTCGTCCGCCGATGGCCGAAATGAATGCGGGTCAGCTGTCGGGGGGTAACCAGCAGAAGATTGTCATTGCCAAATGGTTGTCCACAGAGCCGAAGATTCTAATCATCGACGAACCAACCAACGGAATCGACATCGGCGCCAAAACAGAAATTCACAAGCTACTGCGCCGCCTCACGAATAAAGGAATCGGAATAATCGTGATCTCCTCGGAGCTTCCGGAAGTGTTGGCTATCAGCGACCGCGTACTGGTTATGAGAAGAGGCAGAATCTCGGGCGAACTCGCGGCCGCGGAGGCGACCCAGGAGAATATCATGAATCTCGCCGTTTTGGGCGCGAAGGCAAAGGCAGGTGGCAGGCCGTGAAATCTTTCTTGAAGACTAAGGAAATCGGGATATTTTCCGTGCTCTTGCTGCTTTGTGTCATTCTGAGCTTCAACAATTCCGTGTTTCTGACGGTGGATAATTTTCAGGACATTTTCAAAGGAAACGCGATTCTGGCTATTCTGGCTATGGGCATGACGCTGGTTATCATCACGGGCGGAATCGACGTGTCTGTTGCCGCCGTCACCGGTGCTGCTGCGGTCATTACCGGGCACCTGATGAAGGCGCTGCCGGATTCTCCGATGTCTGTCGCCATCGCGTTCGCCGTCTCCATCCTCAGCGGGCTCATT
>JAQBPQ010000177.1 GCA_028287445.1 Cohnella sp. | reverse complement strand
CCCCGGTCGATTCGCTCCAGGAACTGGCTCATGTTCTGAACAACATACAACTTCCCGGGGCCAGCCTTCATCTCAATGGCGAACATATACTGCTTATACCCGAAGGGAATGGACCGGCAGGTGAAGGCCACTTCAAGTTTCGTTCTTTGATCGAATAGAGTGTGTGGACTGCCCGACCGCGGAAGCTTGTCGCCGAACAGCCCCAACAAACCGTCTGCAAGCACGTAATCATCCGAATGGTCCAACGGAAGGCCTGAAGCCCCGGCAACGACCGGCAATTCAGCGCCTTGCTGATAGTCATGGATATGGAGCAGCGATGCCGCGATATGTTCGCAGTATTGATCATAGGAATTAAATGCCGGACAGGTGCATTCAGCGCGTACATCCCCGGCCGGATCCAAGTCGACGGTTACCTCATAGTTTCGTTTGCCAGCAACCGTGGATCCATATGTAAAATTCTCATGATCGCAATGAGTAAAGGTCACTTGTCCGTCCCGGTAGTACGGTTCACCGCGTTCATAGGAAAACCTGCCGCACAACCGTTTAATGACCCGTTCGGTCAATTCCAAGCTCATCTCTTTCGGATCCGTCCTTTCGCTTACCGGGAAGGCGACAAACTGGTCAGCTTATCGAAAAGCCGTTTGACGCCTGCTCCCCAATTCGGATCTTCCGCATACTTCTTGTTGAACCATTCGAACGGCTCATGCCCTTCGGGACGGGACTGACCGCGTCGTGAGATGGTGAGGGCCGCAATGTCCGAGGAATCTTGAATGTTGGTGTTATACTCTTGCCAGCTATGGAAGACGTTAAAAGGATTGTTCGCGATCTGTTTGGCGTTCTTGTTCGTTTTGGGCACAAATCCTTCTTCCTGCCCAACGATCGCAAACAGAAGAAGCGGGTTGACGTCGTGGGTTCTTGCACTATCCACAATGGCGCTGAAATACGGTTCCTCGGCTAGAAGTGCATCCCGTCCCTGAAGATAAGCCTTCACCGCAGCCGTATTAATCTCCACAAATTTCATATGCCGAGGCATACCGATATCCAAGCTCGGCGCCGCGATCACGAGAGGCTGCAGAACGCCGGGATTCGATGCCTGCCCGGCGGGACGAAGGAGTTCAGCGGCGATCACGCCTATGACCACCACACAAACGGCTGCTGCCCAAGCTCGGCGGGGAACCCTTTTGATCGTTTCTGTCCAAGATCGCGCGCGATTCTGCTGTTTGGCTGCCACCGGCAAAACCGATGCCTGAACGGCAACGTTGGATTCCATGCTCACGGCCATCGCCATTGTAGCTTGCCCGTCCATGGTTTCCGGCTCCAGAATAGGGGTTGGAAGCGGGATAATCTTCCTTCTCATCAGGCGGGTAGCGACATGCTCCGGGCTCCAAAGTCCGGGCGTTCTCTCGTCCATCCATTCGAGCATCGGTGTAACCAGTTGCTGTTCTGCGTCGGAATCGGGAATGTCCAGTTCGGCGCAAAATTCGAGCACGTCTTCCGGCTTCACTTCCCTTCGCTCACCCAGCAGACAACGGCGGATCAGCTCGCCGGACATCCGGCTTTTGATCGGAGCGGGCAATTCCGGAAGCCGCTGTTCCAGCGTTCGCCGAATCGCGTCGGCAACAATCTCGGCTCGCTTGCCGCTCGGGAGAGGAGCATATTTGGTTTGCACATATCGACGGATCACATTGATATCCGCCGGAGAGAGCAGAGCCGCGGTTTCCACTTGTCCCGATTCCCGCCTTCCGGATGGTGATTTCGCTGTTACGAATGCGCCGCTTCACGGATCAATTGAAGCATCGGCTCGCTCTGTATGTAGGTTTCGATTTGTTCCTTCTCACTGTACGTTAATTGATATTCGCAATCGCAGCCCTCATCCAAGGGAACGATTTGTATGGGGAATCCGCGATGGGTGCAGATCACCAAAACGGAAAAATCGATCAAATCGTCGGGAAGCGGTGTCTCCGCCGCGGCCTCCAAGCGAAGCTCCACGTCGATCCATTGAGCGTCGCGCTTTTCCACTTTCGGATAAAATGCGGTAAACGTCAGGTCCCGCCATGTTTCATCGCCGTATCGGATCATCGTTTTAACACCCTCCGCAAAAAAAGGGCTGATCCGGCGAAGCGTGAAGCACGCTCGGAGCTTCTGCCGGGGCAACCCTCTGTTATTTGGTTTTAAGGCAGCATCGTGCTTCCCATCAAATACTTGTCTACCTCGCGGGCGGCTTCGCGCCCTTCGTTAATGGCCCACACGATAAGACTTTGTCCGCGGCGCATATCGCCCGCAGCGAAAACCTTCTCGACGTTGGTCGTATATTTGCCGTAACGCGCCTTCACGTTCGTGCGACGGTCGGTTTCGAGCGCGAGCTGTTCCACGATCGTTTGCTCGGGTCCTTCAAATCCGACGGCGACCAATACCAAGTCGGCCGGCCACACTTTCTCCGTACCCGGAATCTCTTCGTAAATCTTGCGGCCTTGTTCGTCTACATAACGGCGGATTTGCACGGTGTGCAATTCCTTCAATTGACCGTTCTCGTCGCCCGTGAATTTCTTCGTGAGAACGGCGAAAGCGCGCGGATCTTCGCCATACAGCGCTTTGGCCTCTTCGTGCGCGTAATCGAGCGTGTAGACGTTCGGAAACTCCGGCCACGGGTTGTTGATCGGATCACGCTGCTGCGGCGCTTTGGCGTGCGTGCCGAATTGGCTGATCGTTTTGCACCCGTGACGCAGCGCAGTCGCGACACAGTCCGTTCCGGTGTCGCCGCCGCCGATGACGATGACATGTTTGTCCTTTGCCGAAATATAGGTGCCCTCTTGTAAGCCGGTATCCAGATAACTCTTGATCGTGCTGTTTAAGAAATCCATGGCCGGATAAATGCCCTTCAGATTAGCGCCTTCGACGTTGCCGACCGGGCGCGCCTTCGTAGCTCCTCCACATAGGACAACAGCGTCGAATTGCTCCAGCAGCTGCTTGGCCGGAATGTCTTTGCCAATTTCCGTATTCTTAATGAATTGAACGCCTTCCGCTTCCATAAGATCGACGCGGCGCTGTACAACGTCTTTGTCCAGCTTCATGGTCGGGATGCCGTACATCAGCAATCCGCCGACGCGGTCTGCACGTTCGTAGACCGTTACGGTATGGCCGGCCTTGTTCAATTGTGCCGCCGTAGCCAGCCCGGCCGGACCGGAGCCTACAACGGCTACCCGTTTGCCGGTGCGGGTCTGCGGCGGCTGCGGAACGACCCAGCCTTCTTCGAACGCACGGTCGATAATCGCTTGTTCGATCGTCTTGATCGTGACCGGATCACCGATCAGACCGACCGTACAAGAACCTTCACATGGAGCCGGACACACACGTCCGGTGAATTCCGGGAAGTTGTTCGTCTTCATCAGACGGTCGTAAGCTTCCTTCCATAGACCGCGGTATATCAGGTTGTTCCATTCCGGAATCAGGTTGTTGATCGGGCAGCCGGAAGCGGCGCCGGACAGTTCGATTCCCGTGTGGCAGTATGGCGTTCCGCAATCCATGCAGCGCGCGCCCTGCGTGCGTAACTGCTCGTCCGAGAACATTTTATGAAACTCGTTCCAGTCCTTGATCCGCTCCAATGGATCCCGGTCGTTCTTAAGCTCCCTTTTATATTCCATAAATCCGGTAGGTGTGGACATCGTTCCTTCCCCCATCTGTCGGTATATCGCTCTCGCGCCAACGCTTTACTGTGTTGCAATAATAGAACATCCTACCAAAAGCGGGGTGTTACCAGAATGGACTTTACTTACTATTGTTTGCACTATCCTTCTCCTGCTTCTCATAGATACAAAACGCAAAGGGTACGGGGTTTTTCTCATCCTGCACGCCCCGGGTACGGGAAACAAGCTTCCAGACAGTCCGGTCGAACGGAGGAAAAAAAGTATCCCCTTGGTACTCTTGATCGATTTCGGTAAGCACAATACGATCGGCGACCGGCAGCGTTTGCCGGAAAAGTTCTTCGCCGCCAATCACCATCAATTCGTCATCGGAGAATCGGCGCACGGCCTCTTCCACCGATCGAACGAGCAGGCAGCCCTCAGGCGCGTCGCTGAGCGACCGGGATAAAATGACGTTGGTCCGGTCTTTCAGCGGCTTGCCCATCGACTCGAACGTTTTGCGGCCCATGAGAACCGGCTTGTGAATCGTTTGAGCTTTAAAAAAAGCCATGTCGGCAGGCAGCCGCCACGGCAGTCTGTTGTTGATCCCGATAACTCCATTGGAAGCGGCGGCGGCGATCAAAGTGATCGTCATAAAGCGGAAAACCCTCTTCCGGCGCTGAATTTGTCGACTATTTAACTTATCATACCATACCCCAAAGTCGCTGCCTACCCGAGCAAAATGAACGTTTTGTTTCCAATTTTACACGGATCCGAACAACTTCGGCCCCCGCGGTTCAGAGGAACGGGTGTCCGGCTCGAGTGTTACGCCCACCGTATCGAAAGAGGATGACTTATCCGTCCATGGCATGGTAAGTAAGCCGATCCCGGAGCTGCCGACGGTGAAGATACCGGCACTGCTGCGCTTGCCGTCTTTCATCAGCCACACCTGATACGCTTCGTTCCCTTCAGTCTTGGGAGAACCGAATACATAGACAACCAGTTGTTCATTCCCATCAGAACGGATCAGACAAGCGACACCGTATGCATGTCCACCCGCCTTGAATTTGCCGCTGGCAGAAACAGCTTCCAAGCGGTAGAGTTTTTCAATTTGAGACGGCGCTACTCCGATCTGTCCAAGCGCGTCCTCGGAGGCCGGCTGCAACGCTTGGTTCCACCAGGAACCTGCGAAGAAGGCCAGGAACATTGCCGCAGCTAAAGCGATCCAACGCAGAGGCTTGCGGAATCGAAAGACCGGGCGAGCGACAAGGTGTGGTGGCTTCGTTTCTAACGGTGGGGTGTTGAAAATAGCGTCCATGACCTGACCCTTCAGATCGGCCGGCGGTTCGAGAGGCGGCGCTTCATCCGCCAGTTGATCCCAGACCAGACGCCACTCCGCGGCGTCTTCCCGGCAAGCGGCGCAGGTCAAGAGGTGGCGCTCAAACCGTTTGCGGTCCACTTCCGGCGTTTCTCCGGTCATATAGTCGACGAATCCTGCGCATGCGGCTTTTTCCCGGTTGTCCATCGGTTACCGTTCCTCCCTCAAGCTCTGAAGATGCCGGCGAAGCGTTTTAAGCGCTTGGTGAAGCCGGTTTTTGACGGTCCCGACCGGTTCCGCGCCCATCTCCGCAATTTCGTTTAGTGTATACCCCTTCCAATATAACAGTTCAATAACCCGCCTCTGTGGCGCGGTTAGACGCGAAGCCGCAGCCGCTACCTCGGAGTGTTCGGAGCGGCGGATCACATCGGCTTCCGGATCGTCGGTGCCTGAGAGTTCATGCCTCTCATCCAGTCGTTCGATCGGGATATGGGTGGAATAACGTCTTTCCCGCCGCATCACATCGACGGTCATATTGCGGGTCACCGTAAGCAGCCAGCTGACGTAAGTTCCTTTGGCGGCATCGTACTCGGCGTTGGTCGTCCATAGTCGCGTGAATACCAGCTGCACGATTTCACGGGCAAGCGTCTCATTGCCGGACGCACGCCGCGCGAACGAATAAACGAGCCGGGCGTACCGGTCGTACAGTTGTTCCAGGGCATCGGTGCTGCGGACGCGGATGTCCCGCATCAATTCCCCGTCGGTCCGGGTCTGCATGTGGGCGTTTCCCCTTTAACCCGAATGCTTTCTTCCTCAGCATAACAGAAAAACGGACGGACGGGAGCCACCCCTACCGTCCGCCTGTTTTATTTGGCCTTGACGACAATTTTACCGGTCATGTACGGGTGCGGCGAGCAGTAAAAAGTGAACGTTCCTTCTTTGTCAAAGGTTACCGTTTTCGATTTGTCCTGCTCAAGCAGTCCGGTGTCAAATTCTCCGCCGTCCGCCGTAGCTGTGTGCTTTACTTTGTCCCGGTTGGTGAAGGTTACTTTGGTTCCAGGTTTGATTTCGACTTCGGACGGAGAAAAAGCGAAGTCTTTGATTTCGATCATCACGCTATCGTGATGAGCGTCCTTGGAAGCTTCCGGCTTCTTCGTGGCGCTTGGCGATGGGGAAACTTCGGCCGAAGCGGATGGAGATGATGGATCCGTTGTTGGGACCGCTGAAGCCATGGCTGATTCGGAAGCCGACGACATCGACATCGGGGACGACGAAACCGTCGCGGATGGCGATTCGCTGGATGCTGAACCGGCCTGAGCGGTTTGTGCCGTATTCGGATAGCCGCATGCCGCCGCGGCTGAGATCAGAACCGCCAGCGTAAGAACGGACAACGCTTTTCGGCTCATGCCGTTCATTGTACGGTGATCTTTCCTTTCATATGATCTTTGTGCGGCTCGCAATAAAACTCGTACGTTCCGGGTTTATCCAGCTTGATCGTGGCGGATTCCCCTTGGGCCAGGAGAGGGATTTTGAACGAACCGTCGGTGGCGACGGCGTTATGCTTATCGTCATCCCGATTCACGAATTCGATCGTTGTGCCTGCTTTAACCGTTACATCCGTCTTCGAAAAAGAGTAATTTTTCATTTCGATGGTTACTTTCGTCGCGGCAGTAGGACCGGTAGTGGTCGTCGTTTGTCCAGGTGCGGTTTTCTCGGCGGTTGTTCCGGCGAACGTCGCTGGATTGACCACGAACCATACTTTGCCGACGTCCTGTCCGGTAACGTCTCCGCGTTTCGTATCCTTGATCCAATCATACAACGGGTATCCTTTGAACGTCGTTTGTTTGGTGCCATCGGAGCGGGTGATCTCGCCAAAATCCTCGGCTTTCAAACCGCTCGGCACTATGAGTTTATCGGCATGGAACGCCGGCCAATTTTTCAGGCAATCTCCAGTACACACGCTGGAGCCTTTCGGATCTTTATCGAAATAATAGAGCGACATACCGTTATTGTCGACCAGGTGAGAGCCAAGCTTGGGATCCGTGCCGAGTGTGACCGTATAAAAGGGCTGCTTGATCAAATACCATACTTTGCCGACGCCTTCCCCCGACACGTCGCCGGGTTTGAGATCCTTCACCCAGTAATACAGCGGCCAGCCTTTATACGTAATCTGTTTGAGGCCGTCCGTGCGAACGAATGCTCCGAAATCCTTGCTGTCAAGACCATCGGCAAGCAACAGATGATCTGCCCCGAACACCGGCCAGGCCGAGAGGCACTGACCTACGCAGGTGTTCAAATCTGCCATGTCTTTGGTGTATAAATATAAAGCCATACCTTTCCCATTCGTAAAATAGAGCGATCCTTCGGCGGTTTTGCGGATGTCGATCCGAGCCCCGCCAATCAAAGCTGCTTGGTCGGCAGAAACCACATTCTGAGCCACCAAAGATTCAACAAGAGGCTTCATTCCATCGGGAGAAGACTGCAGGGTTTCGATTAAGGCGGCGGCGAGATCCCGGTTCGTAAAAGGTACGGCCTCAGCCGCTCGATGCAGCCCTTTCGATGCTGCAAAGTTAAGGGTGTCGGCGTATTGGAAATCGGTTCCGGTATGATAGGACAGCGACTCCAGCATGACTTTATACACTTGCTGTGCCGTGATGGGTTGATTGGGAGCAAATTTGCCCCCTCCCGTACCATTCCAGCCAAGTTCGGGGTGATCTTTCAAATACGCCAGCACTGGACGAATGCTGCTTCCGACAGAATCCGCGTCCGCGAAATTGTCCATTCCTGTGTAAGTCTGGGCTTCGTGCTCTTTGCCAAGCAGTCGAAGCGTTATAATCGAGCCTTGCAACCGTGTCGTCGTCTTGGCAAGATATTCGTCCGTGACCCCATCTCCGTCTCCCAACAGCACACCCATCTGAGCCGCGACCACGGAAGCATGGGAGGCAGTAAATGATGAGTTGGCTGCCGAAGCAGGCGGGGATGATCCGGCAGTCGTCTGTTCACCTGCCGCCCATGCGCCGAATGGTGCAAGTGACATACCTAAACCTAAAACGATCGCCAACAAACCTGTGGTTCCCATTTTTATTCGCATCTTGATTCGTCCCTCCTGTTTCCATCTTCATCCAAGGAAACGGAGACGCGTGGGAAGCGGTTCGACGTTTACGAAAATAAAAAATCGCCCCGGTCCTGATCGGACGCTAAGGCGATTACGCTTGATCGATAATACCTCGGTTGATGGCCTCCCATAAGTAGAAGGATGCGGCAGAACGGTACGGCTCCCATTTGTGGCCATGCTGCTCCAAGTATTTCTTGTCCGGACGGTCTTCCATCCTGTAAAGCCATTTGGTGGAACGCTGCAAGCCGAAATCTCCGACCGACAACACATCCGGCCGTCCGAGGGAGAACATGAGGAACATCTCCGCGGTCCACCTGCCGATGCCCTTCACGGCCGATGCCATCCGGATAATCTCTTCGTTGTCCATCTCCTCCAACCGGTCCAGGTCGAGTTCGCGGCTGAGCGCCTTGGAGGACAGATCATGAATAGAGGCGCTTTTGGCACGCGATAAGCCGGCTGCCCGCAGCGTATCGGCGTCAATCGCAAGCAGCGCTTCGGGAGTGAATTCCGGTGCCAGCGCCCTGACACGCTCTTTAATCGTGGACGCGGCCTTGACGGACAACTGTTGTCCGACAATCGACAGAGCCAGCGATTGGAACGGATCCGGATTAAGTACAATGGTCAGTTCTCCCACTCGGTCGATCAGCCAGGACAGTCTTTCATCGGCCTGCCTCAGGGTCTGCATCTCAATTCCGTGCATCGAAAACGTGAGTTGGTTCTGGCGGTTCGGCGATATTGTCATACGGCCACAGGCGCTTTAATCGCCGGATGGTGCTCGTAGCCTTCGAATTCGAAGTCGTCGAACGTATAGTCGAAGATGGAGTCCGGTTTGCGTTTGATGACCAGCTTCGGAAGGGACAAAGGTTCGCGGGAGAGCTGCAGGTTCACTTGTTCCAAATGGTTGTTGTAAATATGAACATCTCCGCCCGAGAAAACAAACTCCCCGACTTCAAGTCCGCACTGTTGTGCGATCATATGGGTCAATAACGAATAGGAAGCAATGTTAAAAGGCAACCCAAGAAACGTATCCACCGAGCGCATCGTCAGCATGCAGGATAACTTGCCGTTCGCCACATAAAACTGGAACAGCAGGTGACAAGGCGGCAGTTTCATTTGATCAATGACAGCGACGTTCCATGCGCTCACGAGATGTCTCCGCGAATCCGGATTCCGCTTGATCGAATCCACTACTTGTGCGATCTGGTCGATTTGGCGGCCGTCCGGTGTCTCCCAAGCGCGCCACTGCGAACCGTACACCGGACCAAGGTCGCCATTTTCGTCTGCCCACTCGTCCCAAATTCGCACGCCGTTTTCCTTCAAGTACTGGATGTTCGTATCTCCGCGCAGAAACCAAAGAAGCTCGTGTATGACAGACTTCAGATGAATACGCTTGGTGGTCACCAACGGAAAACCTTCCTTCAAGTCGTAACGCAGCATGCGTCCAAAAACAGACAGCGTACCCGTTCCGGTCCGATCTTCCTTGGCTACACCATGATCCAGCACATCCTGAAGCAAATCCAAATAATTGCGCACGAAAAAGACACCTCTTGATTCCAATTTGTCCCCTATTGTATCACTGGGTTCCGCCCTCTGTCGATGAGTAGCGAATCTCGCGGCGCTTCATCCGATGCTCGTAACGTTCGGGTGCGCTGTCGAACAGCTTGCGTTCGTCATCGTTCTCGGGGTACACGCCCGGCACAGGAGTGGGCCGGCCATCGTCGTCCACCGCAACGAACGTGGAGAAAGCGGTCACCGTTACCCTTCGTACTCCCGTAAACAGATTTTCTGCCCGCACAATACAGAACACCTCCATTGAGCTTCGACGCGTCCAGGTAACGAATGCTTCGAGCTCCACCGCTTCGCCGATTTTGATCGGGGACAGGAAATCCAAACTGTCCGTGCTGGCCGTTACTACCGGCATATGGCAATGGCGGGTGGCGGCAATGGCCGCGATTTTGTCAATATACAGCATAAGCGTGCCGCCGAACATCGTGCCATGGTGGTTCGCATCGGACGGAAACACGAGTTCCGTCATTACGGTGCGGGACTGGCTCATCGATTTGGCATCTATGGTCAAGGTATGTACCTCCTCGTCGCATTTCTTCTCTAGATATTGTACCGTTTTTCCTGGATTGTCACTCTGTTTCCAAACCAGTCGGAATCGTTAATGCCATTAACAACAAAGACCCGAGCGGCTGCCCGAGTCCTTGTTGTCGCAGCTTCCCTTACCCGCTCACTTGGGTGCAACGGTATGGATCGGATGACCCATGGCCAGCTCAGCCGTATCCATCGTGATCTCGCCCAACGTTGGATGCGGGTGGATCGTAAGGGCGATGTCTTCGATCGTGGCGCCCATTTCGATAGCAAGGGCGAGTTCCGAGATCATATTGGAAGCTTCTACGCCGGCGATTTGCGCGCCTAGCACGAGACCCGTATCCACATCATGGATGATCTTCATGAAGCCGTCCGAGCCTCCGAGCGTAACCGCACGGCCGTTGCCGCCGAACGGGAACTTGCTGGACTTCACATTCAAGCCTTTGTCCTTCGCTTCCTTCTCCGTGTAGCCGACACTTGCGCACTCGGGATCGGAGAAAGCGACGGCCGGAATGCACTTGTAGTCGACCTTGGACGGCAGGCCTGCTATTGCTTCTGCTGCAACCTTGGCTTCGTAAGAAGCTTTGTGCGCAAGTGCGGCACCCGGCACAATATCGCCGATGGCGAAAATATGCGGGAAGTTTGTCCGGCATTGGTCGTCGACTTCGATCAGCCCCCGATCGTTGACCTTGATGCCGATCAGGTCGAGACCCAGTTCTCCGTCCGTGTTCGGACGACGGCCAACCGTGACGAGCATGTAATCAGCGGTGACGGTTTTCGACTCTCCGCCGACTTCATAGGTGACGGTAACTTCTTTGTCGTTTTGTTCCGCGCTGCTCGCCTTGGCGCCTGTGACGACGTCGACATTCGCCTTCTTCAACTTCTTCGCGACCAACTGGCTCATGTCTTTGTCGAAGCCGGCCATGATGGTATCCAATCCTTCGAGGATGGTGACCTTCGTACCGAACTTGCTATACATTTGGCCCAGCTCGATGCCGATGTATCCGCCGCCGATGACGACCAGGCTTTTGGGCACCTCCGGAAGCGACAGTGCTTCGGTGGAGGACAGAATCCGTCCGCCGAACGGGAATGGCTTCAATTCGATCGGCCGGGAGCCGGTCGCGATGATGCAGTTCTTGAACCGGTAACGCGGCGATTCTTGGTCGTTAAACAAACGGGCTTCATGCTCGTTGATGAACATGACTTCTCCCGGGAACATTTGAACCTTGTTCGCCTTCAGCAGCATTTCGACGCCGCCCGTCATTTTACCAACGACCGATGACTTGTACTCCTGAACTTTACCGAAGTCTACACTTACCTTCTCCGCCTTCAACCCGTAAGTATCGGCGTGAAGCATAGCCTCATAATGATGGGCGGCATTAATCATCGCCTTGGACGGAATGCACCCGACATTCAGACACACGCCGCCCCATTTGCCTTTATCCGCGATAATAACCTTCTGTCCGAGTTGCGCGGCGCGGATGGCAGCTACATAACCGCCAGGGCCGGCACCGATCACCAATAAGTCGATATCGAGAGAAGCATCTCCTACGACCATGGTTACACCTCCATGACAAGCAGCTCAGGATCGCTCAGAAGCTGCTTGATATAGTTCAAAAAGTTCTGTGCAGTGGCGCCGTCGATGATGCGGTGGTCGAAGCTGAGCGACAAGGCCATGACCGGAGCCGCGACGATTTCGCCATTCTTGACGACCGGTTTCTCACTGATGCGGCCGGTTCCGAGGATGGCCACTTCCGGGAAGTTGATGACCGGGGTGAAGAACATACCGCCGGCCGATCCGATGTTCGTGATCGTGATCGTGCTGCCTTTGATCTCGTTGGGACCCAGCTTACCCTCGCGTCCGCGTGTTGCCAGATCGCGAATTTCGTTCGCGACGGACCATACGTTTTTACGGTCGGCGTCGAAGATGACCGGAACGAGCAAGCCGTTATCCGTATCGGTCGCGATGCCGATGTTATAGTACTTTTTGTAGACGATTTCGTTCGCCGCTTCGTCAATCGTCGCATTAAGTGCAGGGAACTCGCGGCATGCCGCAACCAGCGTTTTGACGATGTACGGCAGATAGGTCAGCTTGACGCCCTTCTTCTCCGCTATAGGCTTAGCCCGGTTGCGCAAAGCGACCAGCGCGGTGACGTCCACTTCATCCATCAGCGTGACGTGCGGCGCCGTGTACACCGATTTCACCATCGCGTTGGCGATTGCTTTGCGAATGCCTTTGAACGGCACGCGCTCTTCCACGCCGGGACCGGCTTTCACGGCCGGACGATCTGCAGCCGCAGCAGGCGCTGCACCAGCCGCCGCTGATTCTGGAGCCGCCGCTTGCGCTGTCGCTCCTCCTGCAGCATAGCCAAGCACATCGTCTCGCGTGATGCGCCCGTTTTTGCCGGAGCCGGCGATTTCGGCGATGTTCACGCCTTTCTCGCGGGCGAACCGGCGAATGCTCGGCGTCGCCAGCACCATGCCGCCTGCAGCAGGCTTCGCAGCCGCTGCAGCTGGTACTGCTGCTGCTGACTGCTCAGTCGACGGCGCGGCAGTTTCCGCTGCCGGCTGCTGAGCCGGCTGGCCTTGCGTTTCAGCGCCGCCAACCGCGCTGTTGCCGGTCGAAGCGCCGGCAGCTTGCCCATGGCTTTCCGCCGCAGGAGCTTGCTCCGGTATTTCGCCTTCCGCCTCCATAATGGCGACGACCTCTCCGACGTGCATGACTTGACCGTCTTTGGCCATCACTTCCAGTACCTTACCATTCACCGGACAAGGTACTTCCACGATCGCCTTATCGTTTTGCACTTCCATAATAATATCATCGTCTGTAACCGTTTGGCCCGGGGCAATGTGCATTTTGACGATTTCACCTTCATGCAGTCCTTCGCCGAGCTCCGGAAACCGATATTCGAATCTAGCCACCTGACACCCTCCTCTTCCGCTTTGCTCCGATTAGAACTGCAGCACCTGATTGACGGTTTTGACGATTCGGGCCGGCGTCGGCAGCCAAGCATCCTCGATTTGCGCATAAGGATAGACCGTGTCCGGGCCGGCGCAGCGAAGAACGGGCGCTTCCAAGTGCAGAATGGCTTTCTCGTTGATTTGAGCGATGACTTCCGCAGCCGCGCCGGATGTCTTCTGCGCTTCCTGTACGACGATGGCGCGGTTCGTTTTTTGAATCGAAGCCACAAGCGTGTCGATGTCCAGCGGCATCAGCGTCCGAAGGTCGATGACTTCCGCCTGCACGCCGGCTTTCTCCAATTCTTCCGCTGCTTTCATAGCCGTATGAACCATAAGTCCGTAAGTGATAATCGTGACGTCTTTGCCCTCACGTACGACTTTGGCTTTGCCGAGCGGCACCGTATAGTCGTTCTCCGGCACTTCGTCACGGAAAGCGTGATACAAGTTCAAATGCTCCATGAAGAACACCGGATCGTTGTCGCGGATGGCCGAAATCAGCAAACCTTTGGCATCGTATGGATTGGACGGAATGACGACCTTGATGCCCGGCGTTTGCATCGCGAGGCCTTCCAAGGAATCGGTGTGCAGTTCCGCCGCTTTCACACCGCCGCCAAACGGCGTTCGGAACACGACCGGTGCGTGATAACGGCCGCCGGAACGATACCGCATCCGCGCCGCTTGTACGAACATTTGATCGAGTGCTTCATAGATGAAACCGATAAACTGAATCTCCGCAACCGACCGGAAGCCCTGCGTTCCAAGCCCGACGGCCAAACCGCCGATAGCCGATTCCGCCAGCGGCGTATCGAACACACGGGTATCTCCGAATTCGGCTTGCAGCCCTTCCGTCGCACGAAAAACGCCGCCCACCTTGCCGACGTCTTCGCCGAACACGAGCACATTCGGGTCGCGTCCCAGTTCTACCCGCATTGCGTCGCGGATGGCTTCTTTCATATTCATTTGGGCCATGATGTTTTACTCCCCCGTCTATGGATCCGTTAGCGAATCGTTATTGTAAATCGGCTTTTTGCTCTTCCACGTGCTGCGGCGTTTGCTCGAACATGGAATCGATCAGGCCGGGAACGGTCAT
>JAQBPQ010000169.1 GCA_028287445.1 Cohnella sp. | reverse complement strand
GCCAAACTGCACCTAAATGCCGGGAAACGGAGGAAAAAGAGGCTTCTGTCGGGATTGGAGTGCATTCTGGCACTTGGTCATCGATAATCTGGTTAGTTGAGTAATTGGAGTGTATCTTGGCACCTCGCGCTTAGGAGGCCATATGAGTAGCAGGTGGAAACGGAGGAAAATGAGGCTTCTGTCGGGGTTGGAGTGCATTCTGGCACTTGGTCATCGAAAATCTGGTTTGTTGAAAACAAAATAAGCCAACCCCCGGATCGCCCCGAAAGTTGGCTTTTTGCTTCGCTTATCCGAATATCGCGTGAATCACCGGTTTGGTGTGACCACCCGGATACATGAGATACAGCAGCACATATACGGTAACTCCGGTAATCGCTGTAACAAACCATATGACCGCCGTAACTCGTCCCCACTTGCGATGCTTGGCGAACCGCTTGCGGAAAGCGAGCGTCAGCGTCGTAATGCCGAAAACTGCGGCCACCATGGCAAGCACGATGTGGAACAGAAGAAAGACCAGATAAACCGGTTTCAAGCCGGCAGGTCCGCCCCACTCGGTGTTTCCGACGAAAATCGTGCGGGACAGGTAGATAATGAAGAAAAGTAATGCGGAGGTGGCTGCGGCAAGCATCGTCTTCTGATGCGCTTCTCTTTTCTTGCGAATGATCAAAGCCCAACCGATCGCTACAAGAATGGCGCTAAGTGCGATAAAGCTGGTGCTGATTGCCGGTAAAATATCATACCAAGACATGAAGGAATCACCCGTCCAATCGGCCGATTTAGTTAAGCTGCTCTCATTTTATACAATCTCGGCCGCATCGTCCAACGACGGGTCGTCCTCCCGGGCACGGTCCTGCTTATACCATTTCATGAAGACGATGAACAGGGCACCGATGTTGATAAACTCCTGAAGGAATTTCATGATGATCCCCCCGAGCTGCTGATCGTCTCGGATCGACATCATGTTAAAGAAAGAAGGACCTTTGAACTTGGCCAGCAAAGCGCTCGGATCACCCGATACGCAATAACCCATCGCCTTCGCCCAAACATTCGGATCGCTATACACGGCGAAAAGCGGCTGTCCGGCAAATATGATCATGACGCACGCCGGCGTTAACAGCAAACCGTTCAGAAAAATGAACCCGAGACGTCGGAGCGGTGTCAGAGGCGCCCACTCCGCTACCGGACAGTGCACTTGCCACCAGTTGAGCATCGCGGCGATCAGAAGCAAGAAATAAAACAAGGCATGTACGCGATAATGGGTCATGACCCAGTCGTGGATGTCCGGCATGTGATAGAAGGAAAACATCAGATTAAACAGGAACAGAGCCACCACCGGATTCGTGAAGACTCGGAGAGGCCGCCAGAATGGACGGTTAAAAGTCCATTTCCACAACCAATCGGGAATGCTGTAAAGCAGCATCGGCGGTACGACAAAATACGAGATGGCCATATCGGTCATATGGAACGTAAACATGAGATGACCTAGCAGACTGAGCGGGCCACCATGCACGAAGTACAACAGGATGACCGCGAGCAGAAACGTAATCTGCCTTTTCAATGGGACTGTGGCGTTTCCCGCAAAATGCGTTCTCCACGGCCCGACGACAAATGTATAGAGAACTCCGACCACCATCATGAAGACCATAAAGACTGGGCTCCATAAATCCCGGAAGGAGAAATATTCCAAACCCCACATATTCGCCTTACCTCCTTTCTAGCAGAAAGAGAGGCGGTATCGGCCCGCCTCCCTGCAATTGATTCAAGAACTTGTTACCACCATACCCAGTAAAGCGCCGTGATGACAGCAGAGAATACAACAAGGACTCCGGTGAAGATCGCAATCTTCGGAAACAGGTGGCCCCGGTCTTTCATATGCATCCAGAAAGCCATCTGGATAAACACCTGGATGATCGCCATGCCGACCAAAATGATATACGTAAACGTGGTGTTGATCTCGCCTGCTGCGACAGCGGCAAAGGCGATAATCGTGAGCGCAAGGGACATCACGAAAGCGACAATGTGCTTACGCGGACCTTCCACTTTATGACGTTTCGTTTCTTCCCCGGAAGCGGAATGGTTGCTCGACATGAGTTACCCCACCTTTCCCATCAAGTACACTACGGTGAAGATGAAAACCCAGACGACATCGATGAAGTGCCAGTAAATGGCAGACAGATAAATTTTCGGCGCGGTGACGACCGTCAAGCCTTTTTTTAAGATTTGAGCGATCAGAAGGCCGATCCAGAGGACCCCGAACGCCACGTGAGCGCCGTGAAAACCGACCAGCGTATAGAACGAAGAACTGAACGCACTTGTTTTAAGCGTGTGTCCTTCCTTCACGTAGGTGTTAAATTCCGTGATTTCCAGTCCCAAGAAGGCGAGACCGAGCAAGATCGTAATCAGCAGCCAACCGATCATGGCTTTTACTTTGTTGTTGTGCATCGCCTGTACGGCGAACACGCTCATCAAGCTCGAGGTGAGCAGGATCATCGTTGAGGCAAATACCATCGGCAGTTCGAACAAGTGCTGAGCAGTAGGTCCGTCCAACACTTGGTGGCGAAGAGCGATGAAGGCGGAGAACAACGTTCCGAACAGTACGGTTTCCGCACCGAGAAAGATCCAGAAACCGAGAACTTTATTGCGTCCTTCCAGTGTAGCCTTCTCCGGCTCATGCGGCAACTGGCCCTCAGCGTGTTGATGTGCGCTCATGCGTGCACCTCCTCTTCCGGATCGATATGGAATCCGCGGTCGTCAAACACCGAACGGAGCAACATGCAAGCGAACGTGATCGCCAGACCGCCGATCGACAGTACCAAATGATCGTACATGAAACCGAAGCCGGCGATGAAGAGCCCAACGCTCATAAGGAGCGGAAGAATCGAAGGAGATGGCATATGGATAGGACCGACCGGTTCGGCAGGGGTCATTTCCGTTTTGCCGTCCATTTTCTCTTTCCACCAGGCATCGTAACTGCGTACCAGCGGAGTCTGCTTGAAGTTGTACTCCGGAGGCGGGGACGGAATGGACCATTCCATCGAACGGCCGTCCTCCCATGCATCCGCGGCCGCATTGCGCGGTCTGATCCAAGTGATGATGATGTTGACCACGAAAACGATCATGCCGAATCCCATCAGGAACGCTCCGATCGAGCTGATCACGTTCATGGTGTCCAAACCTTGGTTCGGAAGGTACGTCCAAACCCGGCGTGGCATTCCCAGCAGACCGAGGAAATGCTGCACGAAGAAGGTGAGATGGAATCCAAGGAAGAACGTCCAGAATGTCAGCTTTCCGAGCCCCTCGTTCAACATACGTCCGAACATTTTCGGCCACCAGTAGTGGAGGCCCGCGAAAATCCCCAGAACCATACCGCCGACGATAACGTAGTGGAAGTGAGCGACGACAAAGTAGGTATCATGATACTGATAGTCAGCCGGTGCGGAAGCGAGCATGACACCCGTGACGCCGCCCATTACGAAGGTCGGGATGAAACCGACGGCGAACAGCATGGCCGTTGTGAAACGGATCGAACCGCCCCATAACGTAAACAGCCAGTTGAAGATTTTGACCCCTGTGGGAACCGCGATCAGCATCGTCCCGATGGAGAACAGTGCATTCGCTACTGGGCCTAACCCTGTGGCAAACATGTGGTGAGCCCAAACCATGAAGCTCAGGAACGCGATCAGCACCAGGGCGAACACCATGGAGCTGTATCCGAACAAACGCTTGCGGGAGAATGTGCTGACGACTTCGGAGATCACACCGAAAGCGGGCATGATCAGGATATATACCTCGGGGTGACCGAATATCCAGAAGATGTGTTCCCATAATACAGTGTTACCGCCTGTACCCGGTTCGAAAAAGTTGGCCTGGAACAGCCGGTCGAACATCAAGGCGACCAACCCGACGGTCAGCACCGGGAAAGCAAACACGATAAGAACAGACGTGATGAAAATCGACCAGGTAAATATCGGCATCCGCATGAAGGACATGCCAGGCGCCCGCATGTTGATAATCGTGGCCATGAAGTTGATGCCGCCAAGCAATGTCCCGATCCCCGCGATCTGGAGACCGATGACGTAATAGTCCATGCCATGGGTGCCATTAAAAGTCGGACCCGATAGAGGAGCATACGCCGTCCAACCGGAGTCCGGCACGGTACCGTTGAACCATCCGATGTTCATCAGCACGCCGCCGGCGAAGAAGGTCCAGAAGCCGAGAGAGTTCAGGAATGGGAAAGCGACGTCGCGGGCCCCGATCTGCAGCGGTATGACCGCATTCATCAGAGCGAACAGCAACGGCATCGCCGCGAAAAAAATCATCGTCGTTCCGTGCATCGTGAGCAATTCATTGTAAGTATCCGCCGAGACGAAGTCGTTCATCGGCTTCAGCAGTTGGATCCGGATCAAGATCGCTTCCAAACCGCCGACGACGAAGAAGAACAACCCCGCGATCATATAAAGAATACCGATCTTCTTATGGTCTACGGTCGTGAGCCAATCCAACAGGCCCCGGTATCGCTTAACCGTATGTGTATGTGTGTGGGCATCATGTGCCGTTTGTGCCGCCTGTGTAGACAAAGTCCGCGAACCCCCTTCTAAACCAACATGATTAATAGTTGAGCTTGTATCCCGCCAAATATTTGGCAAGGCCGTTAATTTCGTCAGGTGTCAGCTGGTTGTCGGCCGCACTCGGCATGGTGGTGCCCGGCTTCACCTTCTGCGGATCGGTGATCCACTTTCTGAAGTTGTCTTCAGCCGCACCTGGACTTACGTCGTTGTACAAAATGCTGCCGACAGTCTCGCGTCCCCCGACACCCGTCAAGTTCGGAGCGCCGTTCGTGCCTTGATCGCCTATGGCGTGGCAGCTCAAGCACTTGGAGCGGAAGGTTTCCGCAATGTGTGCGTCAGCCGGCATAACCGCCGGGGCCTTCATCGCCGCAACCCAGCGGTCGAACGATGCCGGACTCACAGATTGTGCCTTGAAGTCCATCAAGGCATGAGAAGGTCCGCACAGTTCTGCGCACTTCCCGCGGTAAATGCCTTCTTTGGGAAATTCCAGATACATGCGGTTGGTCAAGCCGGGGTTCGTATCCAATTTGCCGCCGATGGAAGGAATCCAGAATGAGTGTTTGACGTCGCCGGATGCCAACTCGAACGCGATTTTCTTGTTGGACGGCACGACAAGCTGCTGCGCCGTGGTAATGCCGTAGTCGGTGTATTCGAACTCCCACCAGTAGAGACGGGAGGTCACTTTCACATGAATGGCATTTTTGTCATGCGAGTAGTCTTTAGCTAAGCCGAATACCGTTTGGATGGTTGGCACTCCGAGGATGAGCAGGAGAAGGAGCGGAACGACCGTCCAGATAATTTCGAGCGTGTGGTTGCCTTCGACCTGCTTCGGAATCGTCTTGTCGCCTGGGCGGCGGCGGTACCGAATCAGGACATAAATACAGATTGCAAAGACGACCACAACGACAAGCGCCATGATACTAATGGAAATTTTGATCAGATCATATTGCTTTTGCGCTACCGGCCCTTGCGGGTTCAGAACGGAAAGATCTGCCCGTCCGCAACCCGACAACAGCAGCGCCAAACCCGTCAAAAGCGGGAGGATGCGCTTCATAATGTGCCACCGATTCATCATATCAACCCCATTTGACGTTTTCTCAGAACCCTTAATCACTCTAATAAATATAAAGATTGAATTGTCGGTTTGTCAATGTTCACCACACAGTTCACAAATTGTTCTCAAAACTGTCAAAACCCCGTCGTTCTTAGGATTTCATGACTCAGACAAGCTTGCTCGGAGGTCTTCCGGTTCTCATGCGCACACGTGCCGCCGCGTTCGTTCGACGGGGTTCGCCACGCTTCCCTTCTCATCTTTTTGCCAATCGAGGGGTGTTTTATGTACCGGTCTGGGTGCATACAGTTCCGTTTACGGCAAACCCTACAATAAACTGCATTCGATTGTTTCCCCGAAGGAGGGTTGTTCAATGTCCTTGTCCCGGCTCAGCCGTGCGGCCGGCGCAGTTATCCTGCTCGGTTGTCTTGCCGCTTGCAACTACCAGGATTATCACTCGAAAAGTTTGGAGGATTACGGAAGCCGCAATCGCGACGATCCCAAAATGACCCGCGTCCGTTCTTACGGAGCATTGTCCGCCAGTCCGACCCAACACGACAATCAATATTTTGAATACAGTTCGGAGTTGTCCAACAAGGTGGCACAGCTTCCCGGCATTTACACCGCACTCGTCTTTGTCACCGATCGTAACGCGTACGTCGGGATCATGACGGATTGGTCGGCCACCGGAACCAAATCCCGCGGCGGCAGGGAGTTGCGGGAGCAGGACAACTCCGGCACGATGGAGGGCGTCTACAACGTCGACAATGGAAGCTCCAAATGGGACAACCGGATGTTGGCGACTCCTTACAATTCTTATTTTACCCATAAAGACGTTTCCGATTTATCCAGTGAGCTCAGGCAAACAATCGGGGACGTGATCAGACTCTCCCATCCGTCGGTCAAAGAAGTTCACGTCTCCGGCAACCGGGAGTATATCAACCAATTGGTCGAGTACGCCAAAGCTTCTTGGGCAGGTCAGCCGCTAAGCGAGATGACGCCGCAATTCAACCGGCTTGTCCGGTATATGTTCGGAATGGGCAGCGAAATCCCGCTCCCTCTGTATGAACACTCGCCGCATGGCGATTCTCCGGGAGGCAAAGGTCCGGAACCTCTTGCGCACTAGCTTGATTCGTTCTGAACCGACTTGTTCCATTCGGGCGGCAAAGCCGCCCTTTTGGGGTTTGCTGTTGCTTCAAATCAGTCAGTAATTGCGATAAACGTAAGGATCGTCAGGTGCAGGAATCGTTTTCCAATTGTCGATCTTCAGTACCGGAATCGTCTGTTTGAACGGCTGATAAAGCTCCCAACTCAACTTACCCGTAACATGGAGCCATTGATCATTTTGCAGTGAAGTATTGCTCGGGAAAACGGCCAGCATGCCGAAAACCCCGGAGTCCGCCGCGCAATGGATGAAGCCGAAACGAAATACGAAATAGTGCCGGTCGTCCACTTGCTCCCCCTTATACGCAAAGCCGTCGAACGAAACCGTTCGT
Organism: Cohnella sp.; assembly: GCA_028287445.1. Lineage (GTDB taxonomy): Bacteria > Bacillota > Bacilli > Paenibacillales > Paenibacillaceae > Cohnella. The sequence goes on along the minus strand of JAQBPQ010000169.1, from coordinate 5,290 downwards.
CCCATGAATTGACCGGGAAAGTTGTAAATGACCTCCAGTCCCTTTAAATAGTCTTTGTCCGTCAGGTTGATTTCCCCGCGATCCGCAAAAACGGCGAGGTCTTGGTTTTTGACCTCCTGATACCCGTCGGCTCCGTAGTAAACGCTCGTGTCCGGCTTCAAAAATTGGTGCTGGCCGGGATTGTCCTGCGTAGCGTCAAACTGTTTAAAGGCGAAGCCCTTCGCTTTAACGAAGCTGGAATCGAGCGTCTGGACCGGCAGAAAGATGCCTGTAAAAATCGGGACGATCAAGACCCCATAGCTAAGCGCTCTCTTCCATTTGGTATTGTTCCCATGAGAGTGGCCATGATGGTCGTCACCAGCGGCGTGGTGAGCATGCTCGTGCATGTGTTCATGGTCATGTTCATGGCCGTCATGTTCATGGGCGTCATGTGGATGGCCGTCATGTTCATGGCCGTGTTCGTGAACCCTTTCTTGCGCTTCTTTTCTTTTTTCCGCCGCCTTCTCCTGACGATAGAACCGGACGAACTCGAATATGCTGAGCACCGACAGAAGAACGATGGCGGAGACGGACAAGTACGCGTATTTGGTATTAATGTACTTGTTCAAGTTACCTTCCACATGAATCAGCCCAAACATCAACGCAAAGCCGAACAAGATCAGAAACCGGCTCATCCGACCAACCTCCCCACGATCAAGGATCCGATCAACGTGAATACGGTGACAAGAGCAATCAATACAGCGACGAATTTCCCCCGAAAAGCGTCGAGCAGCATCAGCGTATTTTTAATGTCGATCATCGGTCCGAAAACGAGAAATGCCGACAACGAGCCGACGGAAAACGTGCTCCTAAAGGACGAAGCAATGAATGCGTCCGCTTCTGAGCACAGCGACATGGTGAAAGCCATCCCGATCATGACCAAAGAAGACGTGACCGGATTGCTCCCCAAATGAAGAAGCGAAGACGTCGGGATGAACGTCTGCATGCTGGCCGCTATGAACGCCCCCAACACCAGATATTTACCCACTGAAAAAAATTCGTCGATGGCATGACGAAACACTTCGGCGATTTGCACCCGAACCGGAGCACGAACCGGCTCCAGAATCGGCATTTCCATCGCCGCTGCCGTCTCCATTTGCTCCTTCGGCACCCGAAACGGGACTTGCGGGAACAGGAACGCGATGATAACCGACACCAGAAACGCGACCGCAATGGCCATTCCCGAGCGGACGGCCACGATCGTCCAATCGTTGCCGAAAGCTACATAAGTGGCAAACAGAACAATCGGGTTGATGATCGGACCGGTCAGCATGAACGCGATCCCGGCGTTCAGAGGCATCCCTTTCTTCAACAAACGCCGGGTGATCGGGACGATTCCGCATTCACACGAAGGAAACAGCACCCCTACACTGCAGCCGAACAAGGAGGACAACAGACGGTTTTTAGGCACAATGCGGGCGATCCAGCGTTCGGTGAGGAACATTTGCATCAGTCCGGAAATAATGACTCCAACCAGAATGAAAGGAATGGCTTCCATGACCATACTGAGAAAAATGGTGTTTAGCTGCAATAATATCTTCACGGTTCCTCCACCCATACCAGTTCTTCTTCCATATAACGTCCATTATCCAACAATTGTTCCTAAAAATCTATGCGTCCCGCACTGGAGCAAACAAGGGAATACCGCCAACATAAAAAAAGAACCAACAGAGCCCGGCTCGGTGCACGGATCTTTGTCGGTTCTTCCCCACTTAAGATGCCGGGGAATTTAATTTAACCAGTTCGCGTTCCACGAACATCGTCAATTCGTCTTCATAACCACCTGTGATACGGTATTTGCGAATGTAATCTTTAACAAACTTGCGCGGATCCTTGGGGCGGAAAATTCTCGTCAGTTCTCTCAAACTTTCTTGAACTTCGTTGTGGCTGCGTTTGGCCATGCTATTCCCTCCCAGTGGAATGGATTCCGCACCGGCACCCGGAGAGTTAACCCGGAGCGGAGGCGATTACGCCACCCGGAGAACCCGATGATCACGGTTCGCCCTTGCAAGTTTCGATTTCTCCGCCACAGGGGCAGAACATCATCGGGCCTGCTCTTTTCCCATTATACCAGTTTTCGGACGGGGATAAAAGCAAAACTCATTCCCGCACCTCAAACCAATGAACCGTTCCGGACAGCGCAAATCGTTCTCCGGACCGAAGTTCATACCGTTTACCGGGTTCCAGCCGCTCTCCGCCTTGGAGAAAAGTTCCGTTAGAGGAGCCGTGATCTTCCAGCAGGAACAACTGCCTTCCTTCTTCGAATTGCAGGGTGCAATGCCTGCGGCTTACTTCTCCGACATCCTGCGGGAAAACGATTGAGCATAATGCAGGGTCACGGCCAATCGACAACCCCTGTCCGTTGATTCGGAAACAGGTACCGGCAAATTCACCTTCCACCCCGCATAAGCGCGGTTGCCCTTCTTCCGCCGTCTCGGAGGGTTGCGGTGCAGGTTCCGTGTAAATGCGCCCCAGCGGAATCGTGTAATTCGCCGATTCTTCGTGATCCCGCTGTTCGGATGCGGACGCCAATTCCACTTGGTTCCATTCGGTTGTTTGGCGTTGATCGCGTCCTTTGGCCGTCATCTGCAGAAAAGCGACGACTGCACCGACAGCGATGGCAATGCCGATGCCGAGCGCGGCCAGCAGCGGCAGGGAACCGACAGCCATATACGCAGCCGCCGGTTTCACCGATCCCGCCGCCGATGCGGTTTGATAACAAATGACGATGCACCCGATAAATAAAATCACACCGGCCGCTATTCGTAACAGGCGGCGGCCGGTCGGCCACATCATTTTATTCCCCCTCTCATTTTTTACTGAATCACGGTTCGGCAACGCCCTCACCCCGGCTTTCGGCACCTATCGGAATTAACTTTTTTGTAAACGCTTTCTGTTTTGTCCAGTATAGCGAATTTGTCATTCGCCATCAATCAAAATGGACCAGAATTTATGGAAATTTAATGACTTCGTCCATGAAAAGACACAACTCCGATTGTAGGCTACCCGATCAGATCCCTCAGTTCCTTGAGCGAAGGCCTCTGGAACAGAATCTTCAATTTCTTGTCGCCCAATTGCACGTCCTTGATTTTCAGAGGCTTGGGCAATTGTTTCCCGATCGGCACCGACAGATCTTCCACCATGTAATACGGCAGTGAGATGTCCTTGAGCTTTACGTCCGTCACCGTCGCGGTAATATCCGGATCGTTCCAGGCCAGCCGGTAGGTAACGTGCAAGGCGGTGGAAACCCGCTGTTTAAACTTCAAATTGTAATCGGCGACCAGCAGGTTCCCAGACAAACGAAACTGAGCGCCGCGAACTTCCACGTCCTTGCTCCTTTGCGGATTTCGCGCCAATGATTCCTTGAGAATATTGTTCACGTCTTCCTCCGTCAGCACCAATTCAAGAGACGTACGACGAACCATATCCAGTACCCTTTGGTTGACGGGGACCGGTTGGTGCTCAAGGGTCAAGGTGACGTCCGGACGGATGTAATACAAAATGGCGACCGAACCGGCCACGCCGAAGAAGATGAGCACGAAAAATGCGATGAAGAGTTTTTTCAAAATGATTCCCCCATTTTCATCCGCTATCATGCCGGTTGCCGATTGACATCAGCGTTTAGAAAGAGTATAAAAAAGATAAATTCTATGACGGGAACACGTTGCCCGGTGGCCCGATCTTCAGAGAGCCCGCGTTTGCTGAAAGCCGGCGTTCGGTCCCGGGCGGATATCCTCCCCGAGAAGCGGCGCCCAACAGAGTCTCCAGTAAGCGCGGACGATGGCCCCCGTTATGGGCTTCGCGTAACGATATACGCGTTCAAGTGTCTCACGCTGCAATGGAGTTGGTTGCATCGTGCGGAACAAGGGTGGTACCGCGGAGATAATCCGTCCCTTCACAAGGGGCGGTTTTTTTATGTCCTTAAACATTCGCACCATAACTTATTCACGTGACGAAAGGTAGGTTTATCCCATGCCGTTGTCCGACACTCGATTCAAGATTCCTCTCGCCGAAGTGCTCCATGCTCACCGGATTCTCCAGGAGGTGGTGGTACCGACTCCCCTTCAAGCCAACCGCGGCTTGTCCGAGAAGCACGGATGCAATGTCTATTTGAAACGGGAAGACCTGCAGGTGATCCGCTCGTTCAAAATCCGTGGCGCCTATTACCTCATCTCTTCCCTGCCCGAACAGGAGCGACGCCGCGGCGTCGTATGCGCCAGCGCGGGCAATCATGCGCAAGGCGTTGCCTTCTCCTGCCACGCACTCGGCATTCCGAGCATTATCTATATGCCGACGACGACGCCGCGGCAGAAGATTAACCAAGTGAAACTGTTCGGCGGCGACAACGTGGAAATCCGGCTGCTCGGCGATACCTTCGACGACGCCTATGAGGAAGCGGTACGGTTCAGCGAAGAACAACAGCTGCCGTTCGTACACCCGTTCGATGACCCGCGGATCGTGGCGGGCAATGCCACGGTGGGCAAAGAAATCATCGAAGCCGGCGTCCATCCGATCGACGTGCTGATCGTCACGGTCGGTGGAGGCGGACTTGCCGCGGGTATCGCTTCGTATGTGAAGGAGGTCAGCCCCGCCACCGTAATCATCGGCGTGGAACCGGAAGGCGCCCCCTCGATGCTCCGGTCCATGGAGGAAGGTAAGGTGGTCACCCTGGACGAAATCGAGAAATTCGTGGACGGTGCCGCAGTGAAACGGGTCGGCCAGCTCACCTTCTCCATTGCCCGCGAGCTGCTCGATGAAATCGTGCTCGTCCCGGAAGGTCTGGCCTGCACAACCATTCTCGAGTTGTACAATGAGCATGCGATCGTGGCTGAACCGGCCGGTTCACTTCCGGTAGCCGCCCTGTCCTTGATCGATCCCCAGCGGCTGCGAGGCAAAAACGTCGTCTGTGTCGTCAGCGGCGGCAACAACGACATCGACCGGATGCAGGAGATCAAGGAACGGTCTCTAATCTACGAGGGACTGAAGCATTATTTCATGATCAACTTTCCCCAACGAGCCGGTGCCTTGCGGCAATTTCTCGACGATGTGCTGGGACCCGGTGATGACATCGTTCAATTTGAATATACCAAAAAACACAACAAAGAAAACGGCCCGGCCCTCGTCGGCATCGAATTGAAAAGCCGGGAGGATTACGAGCCGTTGATCGGCCGCATGACGGGCAACGGATTCCGGTTCGTAGAGTTGAACAAGGATCCGCAGCTATTCAATATTTTAATTTGATTTACCAGGC
>JAQBPQ010000163.1 GCA_028287445.1 Cohnella sp. | reverse complement strand
AATCCACGATGGCCTATTTGCGGCAGGCGGATGGCGAACGGTTGGTCATTGCTCTGAATGCCGGCAAGCGCAAAGCCGCGCTGTCTCTCCAACTGCCGGACGGCAACAGGCCGGGCGAGATTGGGGTGGTGGGCGGCGACGGGGCCGCCCAACTGCGTGGCCGTAAGCTTCACGTGTCGCTGCCTCCGGTAGGCTTTGCGATTGTGCAACTGGGATAGCTTGTTTTAGAGCCGCTATTTCGTCCAATGCACCAATGCGGTAAATCATAAAACCCCATGGACCGGAAAGAGCCGGTTCACGGGGTTTTCGAATAGCCGCCGTTCCTGAACGCACGCTGCTCATCCTTTGGAAGCGCCTGCCGTCAAGCCTTCGATAAGGAAACGCTGTGTATACATAAACAATGCTGTAATCGGAATCGCAATAAGTACGCAGCCCGCTGCGAAGAGCGTGAACTCGGTGCTGTTATAGGAATCGATGAGGTTCCACAAACCCACGGCAAGCGTCCAATTTTCCGGCGTTCTCAAAATCATTCGCGCGAAAATGAAGTCGACCCATGCTCCGGCAAACGTCGTGAGCGAGATATAGGTAATGATAGGCCTGGATAACGGCAGAATGATGGTTGTGAAAATCTTCATATGACTGGCTCCGTCGATCCGTGCCGCTTCTTCCAGGCTTCGCGGGATGGTATCGAAAAATCCTTTGGCCACGAACATTCCGAGTGCGGCTCCGGCGGAATAAACGAGAATGAGTGCCCATTGGGTATCCAGCAAATTCAATGTGTTGAGGATAACGAAAGTCGCAATCAGGCTCAGAAAGCCAGGGAACATGCCGAGAATCAAAACGACAGTAAGCATGTTCTTGCGGCCCTTGAAGCGGAATCGGGAAAAAGCGTAAGCGGTCAACAACTGGATCAGCGTTCCCAAAACCATGCTGGTCGTCGACACTTTTAGGGTGTTCAGGTACCAGGTGACATAAGGGATAGATCTATCCGTCCTGTTGTTCAAGAACAGCTCGCGATAGTGATCCAGCGTCCATTGCTGCGGCCAAAAGTGATCGCTGAACAGGGAATTGCCTTCTCTTAAGGAGGATAATACTGTCCAAAGAGCGGGATAAAAGCAGGCCACACCGATTAAGACCAGCAGCACATAACTGAGCAATAATTTCAGTTTCATTGGATCATGTCCTCCTCCCGGAAAGATCTCGTTCTTCTGTACAGGAGTATCGAGAAGAAGGCGATAAACAGGAAAATCAGGATCGCCACGGCAGCTGCGATATTGTATTGGTTGAAATCGAGCGTCAGCTTGTACAGCCAAGTGACGAGCAGATCCGTTTGACCCGCGTTATTGTATTTCATCGTAGCGGGATTGCCGCCGGTTAACAGGAAGATTACATTAAAGTTGTTGATGTTGCCTACGAATTGCGTAATCAGAATCGGCGTGGTCGAAAACAACACAAACGGCATCGTGATATTGCGGAACTTCATCCAGCCGGAAGCTCCGTCCACATCTGCCGCTTCATACAAATCTTGCGGGATGGTCGTCAAAATGCCCATGGCCAGTACCATCGTAACCGGAATCCCAATCCACATATTCACGACGATAACCGATACTTTCGCCCAGAACGGATCATTCAACCACGGAAGCCCTTGCATACCGAAGGCCTGGAAATATTGGTTGATCGGACCGAATTTCTCGTTGAGCATGTTCCTCAAAATAAGTAAAGAAACGAATTGCGGGATGGCGTAAGGAATAATAAACAGCATTCTCCAGAAGCCTTTGAACTTAATTCCTTTCTGATTGATCAGAAGAGCGACGAGAATGCCACCGAAGTAGCAAGTGAAAGTAGCCAGAATCGCCCAAATGACGGTCCAAGTCAATACGCCGACAAAGGTGTCGCTCCACACATTCAGCGTGAACAGTTTCTTGAACGTTGCGAATCCGACCCAGTCGACCAGGTTTCTGGGCGGTATATGATTGGGTGATGCGTAATTGGTGAAGGCAAGCAGCGAAGTAAAGACGATCGGCATGATCGTGAAAAACACGACCCCGACGATAGGAAGCGCGAGCAGCATCCATGGAAACACGCTGCTGTTCAGTCTTCTGGTATCTTTTCCTTGTTCCCGTCTGCGGCCTACCGATACGGCATCGCGTATATTCACGATGTAGATGAAAATGTAAAGCAAAAAAACTAAAGCCGCCAGGACACCATGAATCATCATAAAGACCGAGTGGTCTCCCGGGACGTTTTTAAATATTTTTCCTACTTTTTCCAAATGCTGTCCTTTGTCGCCAAGCGTAGCAAGTCCTTTGAGATAAGGGAACAGTTTGGATGTAACCAGGTAAATGCCTGCCGCATGGATGAGAACGAATAATAGTCCTTTGGCATACTGCCGGTTGTACGACTGCCCTAATCCCATGCACAAAGCCGAAAGCCAACCCGCCGCAGCTGCGTTTCGCTTCAAAGCTGACCCCTCTCCTTCCTTAAGCCATTACACCCGCCGTTCCCGGCGGGTGTGGAATAGATTCTGATAGGATGATCGATTATTTCGCTGTTGCGATAGAGTCTTTTATTTTCTTAGCCCACTCGTCCATCGTTTTCTGCGGGTCGGCTTTGTTGTTCCAGAGAGAAGCAAGAGCTGCTTCATGCGTTGCCCAGAAAGCGTTCATTCCCGAAATTTTCGGCATTGGCGTCGAATTGTCGAATTGCTTCAGGAACACGCTTGCGAACGGATCGCTGCTCACTTTGTCACTAGCTGCCACGTTCTTGTTGGCCGGCAGGCTTCCGAACAATTCGAAGTTTTTCATTTGATACTCTTCCGACGAAACCATTTGCGCGAACAACTTCGCTGCGATCGGATATTTCGTATTGGCGTTAACCAGGAAGCCTTTGACTCCGGAGAACGGCATCATCGATTTTCCGTTCGGCAGTGTAGGGTATTCCGCCACGCCGAGGTTTTTCACGCCTTTTATGAATTCTTGCGTCTGCCAAGGTCCGCTGACGTTCATGGCGAGCTTGCCGGAAGTGAACAGGCTGGTTTTGATGTCGGCTTTAATGTCGGCCGCTTTGATCGGGAGAATGTCTTTCAGGCTTTCGAAGAACTTCGCCGCTTCAACGCCTTCCGGCTTGTTCACGCCGATATCGGCCGGGTCGGTGCCGTCTTTGCCGAATACGTAAGCGCCGTATCCGCCGAAGAAACCCCAGCTCCAGTAACCGTTGCCGACTTCCCACATATATGCGTATTTTTGTGCTTTCACGTCGTTGAACGTTTTGGCGAAACTGATCACTTCATCCCAAGTTTTCGGAGCTTCCGGGATTAGGTCTTTATTGTAGAATACGGCAGTCGTTTCAACGGACATCGGGTATCCGTACAATTGTCCGTCCATCGTCCAAGCGTTAACCGATTTCTCGGTGTTGTTCGCTGTGGACTCTTCCCCATGAATGTCGTTCGGGAGAACGACACCCGCTTGAACGGCTGCACCGAGACGGTCATGTACCGCGGAGAATACGTCCGCTCCCACTCCAGCCGGTCCGTCGGTGATCATTTTCTCGATCGATTTGTCCGGACCGACGTCTTGGAACGTTACGTCTACGCCGTATTTTGCTTTGAATGCTTTAGCTGCATCGTCGATCAAAGCACGCTCGCTCGCTGAATACCATACGACCAGCTTGGCGCCGTCTTCCGGCTTGTATTGATCGGATGCAGCAGCGGACGATGCCGGTGCGCTTGCACTTGCGCTTGCGGAAGGTGCTGCCGAGCTTGCGCTCGGGGAACTGGATGCGGTGTCACCATTGTTTTTGGAGCCGCAAGCCGCAAGGACGAATACCATTGCGAACACCAAGGACAGGACGAGCCATTTGGACTTTCTCATAAATCTTAAGTACCCCTCTCTGATCATGAATTGGATAAACCGGAATTTCTCAAAACCGCGTCTGTGCTCGCTATCCCGTTTTCTTCCTTGGGTCCGCTCTTGGACAGGTTGTGCAATCGTTTGAACAAGATTGCCCTTATTACCTGCCAATTTCGCGTTTTCGGTCGTATGGGGTACGAATCACGCTTATGTAAGCGCTTTTGAGAACATCTTCATTCTACGGATTTTCGCTCATAAGTAAAACGTTTGCACAACTTGTTTTTTTGATAGAATAACGTGTTTAATCTCATTTCCTTATGTTTACTGCCTCAATCTAACAAATATAGAACTTGTGACGCAGTGCCATATATGGCACAATCAGAAGAACTTCTTGGGGATCGCTTAACCGGATACGATAAACTGCCTAAAGCAGCGAAAAAAGGACGCGTTCACTCATGTCGGTAACTATAAAAGACGTAGCCAAAAAAGCCGGGGTTTCCCCTTCCACCGTCTCCAGAGTCATTGCGGAACATCCGAGGATCAGCGCCAAAACCTCACATAGGGTCCGCGAAGTGATGGACGAACTCGGCTATCATCCGAATATGATGGCGAAAAGCCTTGTGTCCAAAACGACGAAAACCATCGGCGTCATTCTCCCCCGCCCGGCGGAGGAGTTACTGCTCAACTTCTTCTTTTATGAATTTATGCGAGGAGTAATGGCGCAATTGACGCGTGCGGGTTACGACCTGTTAATGGCCGGCGGCAATAATGAACGGGAAGAGCTGGGAACGGTGATGAGGCTCGTGCGCGGGGGGCGGATCGACGGTCTATTGCTGCTCTATTCCAGGTCTTCGGATCCAGTGATCACATTCTTGCGCAATGAGAATGTGCCGTTCGTGCTGATCGGCCGCAGTCTGGATTACGATAACGTACCCTCCGTGGATAATGACAATGTTCAGGCCGCATATGATGCCACAAAGCATTTGATCTCGCAAGGCCAAAGGCGCATCGGATTCGTCAGCGGTCCTGCTCACCTAGCGATGACCCAGGATCGTCTGACGGGATATACCAAAGCGCTGGCCGAGGCTGGCCTGCTGTTCAAGCAAAGCTGGGTCGTGGAAGGCGAGTTTCTGTTGGAGAGCGGGTACCGCGCAATGTCTTCCATCATGTCTCAGCCTGAGCCGCCCACCGCTTTGGTCGTGATCGACGATTTCGTCGCCTTCGGCGTGCTGAAAGGTCTAGCCGAGCTCGGCTATCGGATTCCGGAAGATGTGGCCATAGTAAGTTTCAACAATATTGCTTTGTCGGAGCTGACCATGCCACCGATCACCAGCGTCGATATCGGAACGTACCAGCTGGGTTACACCGCGTCGCAGATGCTTTTGAACACGATACAGCATGAGGCGTTCCAAGCCCGACAGTTGATCCCCCACCGGTTGGTCGTACGAGAATCTTCCCTTCGCACCTTCTCACCGGTATAAATGATGGAAGGCGCCTGTTTGGGCGCTTTTTTTGTTGGTGTGGGCAAACTGACGTGTGATCGGTGCTTCGTTGAAGCCGGCAATATTTAAACTCTTCTATTCCGACCCGTTTACCCAACATTTTGTCCCCGCGAAGCCTTCCGGACACTTTTAACTGCACGGTAATTGCTTTATACTAGGGAAAAATGTGCCCGTATCATACGGGACGACGAGACCACAACGGGAGTAGTCCCGGCGAAAGGCGGAAGATCCCTTGAGTTCCTATCATCCCTTGACGGAGGAAGAAGCGGTTGAACTCGCCAAATCCGTTCCGAATGTGCTACAGCCCGGCCAAGAGATTGTATGCCGGGAAATTGGCGATGGCAATTTGAATCTGGTGTTTCATGTTAGTCAGCCTACCACGGGTGCGAGCCTGATTCTCAAACAAGCGTTGCCTTATGCCAAAGTGGTCGGTGAATCCTGGCCGCTCTCCTTAGACAGGGCCCGTATTGAAAGTGAAGCGCTGCAAATTCAAGGCAAGCTGGCTCCAGGCCTTGTCCCCACCGTATATCTTTACGACGCCGATCTGGCGCTCACCGTTATGGAAGATTTAAGCGATCATGTCATCATGCGCCGTGGCCTGATGGAAGGCGGCACTTATCCCAAATTCGCGGAGCATATTTCCGAGTTTCTGGCACAGACCCTCTTCTTCACGTCGGATCTGGGTATGAATCAACAGGACAAGAAAGCGCTGGTTAAATCTTTTATCAACCCGGACTTATGCAAAATAACGGAGGATCTCATCTTCGACGATCCGTATACGAACTCTCCTAACAACAGCTTCGACGATCATTTGCAAGAAGAGGCCCAGGCCTTGTGGGATGATACCGCCCTTCATCTTGAAGTGGCGCTGCTCCGCGAGAAATTTCTGACCCATGCGCAGGCATTGCTTCATGGCGATCTGCACACCGGCAGCATTTTCATTACACCCGAATCTACGAAGGTGATTGATCCCGAGTTTGCATACTTCGGGCCGATGGGCTTCGATGTCGGCGCCGTGATCGGAAACCTGCTGCTCAACTATGCCGGTCAGGAACAATGGTCACCGGATGAGTCGACCCGCCGGGAGAGACGCGCTTATTTGCTCGAAACGGTCAGGGACGTCTGGACCTTGTTCGACCGTAATTTTCGGCAGTTGTGGGACGAGAGCGTAATGGACCGCATGGCACGTACGCAAGGTTATCAGCATCATTATGTTCGGCGTCTGCTGCAGGATACGGTCGGCTTCGCAGGCTGCAAAATGGTTCGGAGGATCGTTGGGCTCTCTCATGTGGCCGACATCGACAAAATCCCGGACCCGGCTATCCGACACAAAGCTCAACGACTGGCGTTGTCCATCGGCAAATCGCTCATCTTGCGCAATCGGGACACCTTTTCTATTGACGAGATCATCGACGTAGCCGACTCCGCGGTTCAAGCGGCACGAAATTAAGCGGAAAGAAGGTGCTCACGGCATGAGCAACAATGAAGTTCCGCAGCATGAAATGCTGGTGTCGGTCCGCTGGACCGACAGCGCACTAGATCTGCTTGATCAACGGCTGCTCCCCGAAGAGATCGTATATTTGCGGCTGAGAACACCGCAAGAGGTGTGGGAAGCGATCCGGGAGTTGAAAGTCCGCGGAGCGCCCGCCATTGGAATCGCCGCCGCGTACGGTGTGGTGCTGGGTATTCAAGGCTGGCAAGGCAGTTCGCGCGAGCTGGCCATGGAAGTGCGCCGCCATGCGGAGTATTTGGCTACGTCACGGCCTACTGCGGTGAATTTGTTCTGGGCATTGGACCGCATGAAAGCACGAGCCGACGCCCTGGCCGAAGCCGGCCTATCGGCGGAAGCTGCTGCCGAAGCGCTGCTCAATGAAGCGCTGCAGATTCAAGCGGAAGATGAGGAGACGAATCGGCTGATCGGGGAGCATGCGCTGACATTGTTCCAAGACGGCATGGGCGTACTCACGCATTGCAATGCAGGCGGTCTTGCAACCGCCAAGTATGGGACGGCGCTTGCTCCCTTCTATTTGGCGCTTGAGAAAGGCGTCCGCCTGAAAGTGTTCGCTGACGAGACGAGACCGGTACTCCAAGGAGCGAGACTGACGGCATTTGAGCTTCACCAGGCAGGCGTCGATGTCACGCTGATTACCGATAGTATGGCCGGACACGTGATGTCCAAGGGGTGGGTGCAAGCCGTGATCGTCGGCACCGACCGGGTGGCCGCCAATGGCGACGTTGCCAACAAAATCGGCACCTATAGCGTTGCGGTGTTGGCTAAAGCGCACAACATCCCCTTTTACGTGGCTTGTCCGCTTTCCACTATCGACCTGTCGACGCCTACGGGCGCCGACATTCCGATCGAAGAGCGCTCACCCGACGAGATCACGTCCGGCTTCGGCCGGCAGATTGCACCTCGCGGCGTGGCGGTGTACAACCCGGCTTTCGACATTACACCCCACGGGTTTGTCACGGCGATCATTACGGAGAAAGGCATCGTCAAACCATCTTACTCGGAAAACCTTCAAAAGCTGTTCCAGACTCCCTGAAAATGACTTATCCGAAGCGGCTGCGGCCATATCTCGGCCATGTGCAGCCTTCGAGCACGCCCGTTACGCGGTTTTTCCGCGTATCTCGGTCATACGCACCCTTCGCGCACGCTCGTTACGCGGTTTTTCCGCGTATCTCGGCCATACGCACCCTTCGCGCACGCCCGTTCTGCCCGCCGTTACGCGGTTTTTCCGCGTATCTCGGCCATACGCTCCCTTCGCGCACGCC
>JAQBPQ010000131.1 GCA_028287445.1 Cohnella sp. | reverse complement strand
GCCTTCCCGCCGGAAGTTTCTCGTCAACGCGGGGTACGCCATCGGCGGCGCCATCGTCGGGGGAGCACTGGTGGGAAGCTTGGCCCGGCGTAATCCGAACACGGCCGCCCCTCCACCGCCCGGCGCCTCTCCCGGGAACGGAGGCAAAGCCCCCGAGCCGAGGAACTACAACCGGGCTTTGATGTTTTTTAACCAAGAACAGTTCGCGATCGCCGACGCGGCCACAGAACGAATTTTTCCGCAAGATGAAAACGGGCCCGGTGCCCGGGGTTTGGGCGTCGCTTATTTTCTCGACCACCAGCTGGCCGGAGAATGGGGGTTTAACGGCAGGGAGTATATGTCCCCTCCGTTCTTTCACGGAGAGATCGTCCAAGGGTACCAAGGCCGGTTAAGACGAAGAGAGATGTTCGCCATCGGCTTGAGAGAAATCGACAACCACAGCCAAGCAAAATTTAACAAAAGTTTCGTCGAATTGAATGCCGATCAGCAGGACCAGGTGTTGGAAGATTTTGAGAAAGATCAGGTGAAGTTGACCACGATTTCACCCAGCGGTTTCTTTAAAATCCTGCGGACAGGAACGCTGGAAGGTTCGTACAGCGATCCTCTGTATGGCGGGAATCTCGATATGAACGGTTGGAAGATGCGCAACTACCCTGGCAATCAAATGAGTTATGCCAGCATCATCGACAAAGGTTTTACTCCAATGCCGCCAAACAGTCTTCAAGACCATATGGCGGGTCACTAAGGGAAAGGGGGTACAAGCATGGGCAAAACTTTGCCGAAAGTGGATGTCATTATTGCGGGCGTAGGTTGGGCCGGCGGCATCATTGCGTCGGAACTGACGAAGGGCGGCTTGAACGTCGTCGGATTGGAGCGGGGCAGGGAGCGTAAAACGGAAGATTATTTCATGGTACACGACGAACTTCGATACTCGTCGCGTTACGACTTGTTCCAGGATTTGTCCAAAGAAACCGTCACCTTCCGGAGCAACGCGAATATCCGGGCACTACCGATGCGGCAATATGGATCTTTCCTGCTCGGTGATGGAATCGGGGGGGCCGGCGTGCATTGGAACGGGCAGACGTTCCGCTTCCTGCCTTACGATTTTCAAATCCGGAGCCAAACCATCGCCAAATACGGCAAAAGCAAGATCCCGCCTGAGATGACGATCCAGGATTGGGGAGTCACGTACGACGAGCTGGAACCGTATTACGACCGGTTTGAGAAGATGGCCGGCATTTCCGGAGAACCCAATCCGCTTGGCGGCAAGCGTTCGGCTAACTATCCGACGCCGCCGATGAAGAAAACGCCCGTCATCAAAATGTTCGAGGACGCCACCAAAAAAATGAAACTCCATCCGTACATGTGGCCCTCGGCGAATTTGTCCGAGCCGTACACGAATCCCGACGGCATATCGCGCGCCGCTTGCCAGTATTGCGGTTATTGCGAACGGTTCGGCTGCGAATACGGGGCGAAAGCGGATGCCGTGGTGACGGTGATTCCGGTGGCCAAGAAAACCGGCAAGTTCGAAATCCGTACCCATTCCCAAGTACGCCGGATTTTACATAGCGGGGGGAGGGCGACAGGGGTCATGTACACGGACCTGACCACGGGCGAAGACATCATTCAGCCCGCTGATATCGTCGTCGTCACCAGCTATGTTTTCAACAATGTGAAGCTGCTGCTCACGTCCAAGCTAGGGCAGCCGTATGATCCGGCCACTGGCCGAGGCAATGTCGGCCGCAACTACGCTTATCAGGTGCTGAAGGGAAACGCTCTAGGCTTTTACGAGAACCAGGAATTTAATCTTTTTGCCGGCGCTGGCTCTCTGGGTATGAATTTGGACGATTACAACGGGGACAATTTCGACCATTCCAAGGTGAAGTTCATTCATGGAGCTGGGATCAGCACCAGCCAATTGGGGTTTCGACCGATTGCGAACAATGCCGTTCCATCCGGTACCCGCGGTTGGGGCAAAGAGTTCAAAGCCAATTCGGTCAAATACGCCAACCGTTGGATCAACGTGGGGGCGCAAGGCTCGTCCATGCCGTTCCGCCACCATTTTATCGATTTGGATCCGGCGTACAAGGATGTTTTCGGGGATCCTCTGCCTCGCATGACCTTCGATTTCGAAGAGCAGGACCGGGAGCTAGCCGTGTTTATGGCTACCAGATGCTCGGAGATCCAGAAAGAAATGGGAGCCAGCCACATCGATTTTATTAAGAGTCTGGGACCGTATGAGATCACGACCTATCAGTCGACCCACAATACGGGCGGGACGATCATGGGACCGAAGCCGGAGACGTCGGTCGTGAACACCTTTATGCAAATGTGGGACGCGGAAAACGTGTTTGTCGTCGGAGCCAGCAATTTTCCGCACAACTCGGGCTACAACCCGACAGACACGGTGGGCGCTCTTGCCTACCGGGCTTCCGAGGGCATCCTGAAGTATCGGAAAAAAGGCGGCATGTTGGTGTAAATATGTGAAGGCCCGTATCCTCCGGGGGATACGGGCACAAAGCAATAAAGCGGTCCCGCCCTCCACGAAGGAGATGCGGGACCGCTTCATTTACATCTGTTACGACAGCTTCTGAGGTTCTTCTTTTAGCAGCTCGATCGGATCGGATTTCTCGTCCTCGACGATGCCTCGGGTGGAATTTTTGAATTCGCGAAGGGTTTCGCCGAATGCCTTGCCGAGTTGCGGGAGTTTGGCCGGTCCGAAGACGATAAGCGCGATGACGAGAATGATCAGCAACCCTGATATCCCGATATTGTGGAACATGGGCAGCACCTCCTTTTTCATGTGCAGAATTGGCTTATCCGGGGGAAGGAACGACGGCCGCCCGTTTGCGGGAGAACCGTACGGAGATCAGAATGCTAAGTTCGAACAACAGAATAAGCGGGATCGTCACGGACAAGTGGGAAACGAGATCCGGCGGGGAAATGCAGGAGCCGACAACCGCAAGTCCGACATAAGCATATTTGCGAACACTTCGAATGCGTGAAGGAGTCAACACACCCAGACGGGTAAGAAACAGCATTACAATCGGCATTTCAAACGCGACTCCGAGCGGGAACACGACGTTAAACAGAAAAGAGAAATACCGGTCGATTCCGTAGGTCTCGATCGCGCCGATGCTTTGATTCATGGACTTCATGAAATGCAGCATCATCGGGAATACGAGAAAATAACCGAACGAAATGCCGGTGAGGAACAGCACGAATGAAGCGGGCACATAAGCGAAGGTTCCTCTGGCTTCCCGAGCACTAAGGCCGGGGCGAATGAACGCCCATACCTGGTAAAGCAGAAGCGGGAGTGTAACAAGTGCCGCGAATACGAAGGCGCATCGCAAATAAACGAACAACCCGTCGGTAAAGGAAAAAACGTTCCACTGGATCGTTTCCCCGGCCGAGTGGCTTTTCAGCCGTCGAAGGATATGCGGGGAAAGGTAAAGTCCGGCGCTCATGGCCGCCAAAAACCAAACGCTCACCAGGATCAGACGTTTGCGCAATTCAGTCAAATGACTGACCAAGTCGTCCCGAAGGTCCATCTTATCACCTGCCGTTGCCAGAAATTGCTGCCTTCCTCCCTTAGAATATCCAATGGAGCCGTCTGTATTCTTTATTTGATATTTTGTGCGGATATAAGGAAGAGTCCGTATGGATGAACGACAATTGGGGAATCTAAGGTGAAACCCTATGTAAATCCAAGTGACGATCCGGGAGGTAAGTTTCATGAACAAACTAGCGGCGGTACTGCTGGGCCTGACCCTCGTTTTATCGATGTCGGCCTGTAACCGGAACAACAACGGAGCACCGGACGCCAACCCGCCGGCAGGCTCTCCGGCGGCATCTCCGGGAGCGCCAGCAGCTTCGCCGGGCGGATCACCGAGCGGATCACCGGTCGGATCTCCGGGCGCATCTCCTTCGGGCTCGGTCGATGCCCAAGCGATTTACAAGCAGAATTGCATCGCCTGTCATGCGGCAGACTTGCGCGGAGGTGTCGGCCCCAATCTGCAGAAAGTCGGCGCGCGGATGTCCGCCGATCAGATTGCTGCCAAAATCACCGCAGGCGGCGGCGGCATGACGGCATTCAAAGGCGTCCTGACGGATGCCCAGATCCACACGCTTGCGAATTGGCTCAGCACCCAGAAGGGATAAGTACCACAAGACCACGCCAAAAGACCCGATCAAACCGGAACATCCGGATGGTCGGGTCTTTCCGTTACGACGCTAATTCAACCGTTCACCTAACCAACCCCGGATGACGGAGAACACTTCTTCCCTGCCCATTTCATTGTGGAGCTCATGCCGGAAACCCGGCCATTCCCGGAACGTACAGCCGATACCGGCCATCGAAGCAAACCGCCGGCTTGCTTCGATGGCCGTGACGGTATCGTCGCCGCCATGCATCAACAGTAAGGGGACGTTAAGCTCTGCGGCATGTTCGAGAGCCCATCGGCCGGCGCGATGAACGCCAAGAAAAAATCTCGCTGTAATATGCCCGTGACCCGATTTATCTTCCTGAAGCCGGCGAATCATCTCGGGATCCGACGTGAGATGATTTGCTTGAAGTGGCCGATTGTTAGAAAACCGGGGGTACACCCGTTCGACGAGACGCGCGACTGCGAGCTGCAGGGCCGGCGGATCGAAGGCAAGCTTCAGCCATGGGCCGGTCACAACAGCGCCCGCAATTTCCGACCGGCGCCGGAGTAAATAGTTCAGTGTCAAGTTCCCGCCCATGCTGTGTCCGAACAGAAATTTGGGCTTGTCCGGGAATTGTCGCTCGGCTTCTGCCAACAGCAGATCGATCCCTTCGAGCAGGTCCTCATAAGCATTCGTATGGCCGCGTCTGCCTTCCGTGCGTCCATGGCCCAATTGATCGAAAGCCAGAACAGCATAGCCATGTGCCACTAAATCGTCCGCGACATGGCGGTAGCGCCCGGAATGCTCACCCATGCCGTGCACCAGAACGATGACGGCTTGTACGGAATCCTGCTCCTCGGGTTTCCATTCACACGCGAACACCCGATTGCCGCTTCTGGACTGCCAATGAAACTCCCGGTACATCAAGGAGAAAACTCCTTTCACACTGCAAACTGTGTGTCTATTATCTCATATCGCCCCTACCCGTGTCAGGTTTCGGAAAGGTTTTCATGATGGGTCGAGATGCTCACAAACAAACAGAGCCCTCCCAGTGGAGTGCCCTGTTTAACTTATCTTTCATAGCCCGGTCCAGGCCCCCCCCACGATTCAATGGTTGTTGCCGGAGGCGTTGCCTTTTTTGTCGGAAGTCCTCGTGGTGGTGTTTTTTTTGCCGTGTCCTTGCTGCTTGGCCAAATGGTTTTCCTCCTTCTTTCGAATACTGAATAGCGTGCGCATTTATCCGGATACTATGTTTCCTCAAAAGTTGCCAAACGTCGACCGAGCAGGTCATAATGTCCGTGAAGAGGTGATAACGTGTGATTCGAACGCTGGCCATAACGGATTCCGGGGAACTCCACGAGAACACTCCCCTTCATCATTTGAGCGAACCGCCTGTCCGGTGGTTTTGGGTTGATTTCGATTGTCCCACCGAAGAAGAGAAGAAGCTGCTGGACAGCTATTTTCATTTTCACCCGCTTGCCATTGAAGACTGTCTTCAACGGCTGCAGCGGCCCAAAGTGGATCACTATGAGGATACGCATTTTTTCGTCATTCAAGCGATCCAACCCGACACGTTAAAAGCCCAGGAAATCAATTTTTTCTTAGGTCCGCGGGGAATCGTTTCCTTTCATTTGGAGCCGTCTGAGGAAATCGAAGCAGCTTGGCGCCAGATGCTGCAGTCGCCCGCGAATAAAAGCCAGGACCAATATATTATCGCCCATCTGATATTGGACAAGGTAGTGGATAATTATTTTCCGACACTGTACCGGATCGAGGACCATCTGAACGATATGGAGAGCCGGGAAGCTTCGGAGAAACTGCAAACCTTGGTCGATGAAGTATACGACATTCGAACGGACTTGCTCCGGTTGCGCCGGACGGTCATTCCGATGCGGGATATGTTGTACCGGGTCATCAATTCGGACAAAATTCCCGGTGTCCAGCAGCATATCGCCTATTATAAGGACATTCACGACCATTTGCTCAAGCTGACGGACATGATCGAATCAAACCGCGAGATGACCGCGGATTTACGGGATAGCTACGACTCGATCCGCTCCAGCCGAATGAACATGATTATGAAGACGCTGACCGTCATCACAACCATTTTTATGCCGCTTACTTTTATCGTGGGTGTCTACGGAATGAACTTTCATTACATGCCGGAGCTGGGCTGGCATTGGGGTTATTTCATCGTGCTCGGCTTCATGGCGGCGCTCGGCGTCGGCATGTATGTCTGGTTCCGGCGCAAGGGATGGTTTGATTAAAACGGCCTGAATCGTGCAGGGAATGCTATACTGAATAAGACTATGGATACGAAAACGGAGGTAAAACCGTTGTAAACCGACAGCCCAATCCTGCTTTTGACAACTTCATAAAAAGGATCGGTGCTGACGGATGAATCGGTTTCGTTATTTATTGTCCGGACAGGCTTTTTCGACGCTGGGCGATATTTTGTACATTTTGGCGTTGGTCACAACGTTGTACCGACAGTCCGGTTCGGCTGCCGTGGCTGCGCTTTTTCCGCTGCTCCGGGTAATCGGCATCACGGTTGGCGGCTTTGGCGCGCCATTGGTCCTGATGCGATTCCGTCTGAGTAGTCTGCTGGCATTCTGCCTTCTCGTGCAGGCATGCGGACTGGCGGCACTCGCCTTGTATGTGCGTGCCGCGGCCGGACACCCGCAAGTCCGGTGGCTCACGGTCACGGTGTTCGTATTGTCCGTACTGGAAGGGGTCGCAGGCCCTGCCCGTTCCTCGTTATTGCCGCGGATGGTGGACAAAGATCAGCTGATGAAGGCGAACGGAACTTTAGGCGCGCTTACGGAAACCTGTTCCCTTGCAGGATGGGCCTTCGGAGCGATCGTGGTGTCCGTTTGGGGGAACGGTCCATCTTTGTGGATGGCCGCATTCTTGCTTTTGCTGGGTGGCGCATCTGCGCTGCTGCTCAGGGAATCCGCCGCCGAACCGTCCCGGAACGAATCGGATCGGAACGGCCAGTCTCTCCTCCAAGGCTGGAAAGTGTTCCTCCGACTCCCTCCGTTGCGGCTGGTGTTATGGATGGACTTTTGGGGCGGTCTGTTCGCTGCTGCTTTTGCCGGAGCGTTGCTGCTGGTATTTGCCGAACAGCGGCTTCATGCCGGGGAAGTATGGTGGGGATGGATGAACGGGGCTTACTGCGCTGGACTTATTGTGGCGAATTGGGGAATCGGACGGTTTTTGCCGAATGCGGAGAATAAATTAGCCGTTCTTCTCCTGATCGGAAGCGCCGGTATGGCCGTCTCCGTATTTTGCTTCTCTTTGGCGGTCCACCCCGAGATTGCGCTTGCGGTCATGCTTCTGATCGGGATTTCGGAATCCGCCAAAGGATTGGCAGCGACGACGCTGCTGCAACTGGCAACGCCGGATGAGGAGATGCCTTCCGTATTTGCGGCGCAAACCACGCTGATCGCAGCCCTCTTCGGAATATCGCTGCTGCTCGCGGGGTGGTTGGCGGACCGATACGGTATTCAAACCATTTATATCGGTGCCGCGGTCTGTTACACGATGTCTTTTATCGGTGCGGCATGGAAACGAAAAGTTGTTCGGGAAGTGTCCAACTAGAGAATGGGAGTGGCAATTCATTGACGATAAAAGCAATCGTATTCGATTTTGACGGGACTTTGATGGATACCGAGACCTGTGCGTTCGAGGTAGTGTGCGGCATTTTTTCTGAACATGGGCAAGAGCTGGCACTCGAGCAATGGGCGCTGGGCATCGGAACCGCGAATGGACCTTATGATCCGTATTCGGATTTGGAGCAGCGTATCGGACGCTCGCTGGATCGTCAAGTGCTGAAGGCCCGATTCGATGCGGAACTTCGGGAAAAGGCCGATCGTGCCGTGCTGCGTGACGGTGTATTGGAGACGCTGGAGGAAGCCCGCCGGCTCGGCTTGTCCATTGCACTTGCGACCAGTTCGCCCAGGGAGTGGATCGACCGGCATCTGGAAGCGAAGGGAATCCGCCAATACTTCCAATCGATCCATACGGCGGACGATGTGGAGCGGGTCAAACCCGATCCGGCTTTGTACCTGCTGGCGGTCGCTGCATTGGGAGTAAAGGCCGAAGAAGCCGTCGCCATGGAAGATTCGCTTCATGGTTTGACCGCGGCCAAAAAAGCAGGTTTGCACTCGATTGCCGTGCCCAATCCGGTTACCCGGCACATGGACTTTATCGGCGCCGGTGCCGATATCGTCATTGACTCACT
>JAQBPQ010000022.1 GCA_028287445.1 Cohnella sp. | reverse complement strand
CGCCAAATACCGCAATCTGCTGCTATTGTTCGTGATCGTGCCTTTTTGGACAAACTCACTGATCCGTACTTACGCTTGGATCGTACTGCTCCGTACGGAGGGTGTCATCAATACGATTTTGCTTCAGCTGGGTCTCATCCACTCTCCGCTTACCCTTCTCTATAACGATACTGCGGTCCTTATAGGGCTGGTTTACACCATGCTGCCGTTTATGATTCTTCCTTTGTACGCTTCGATCGAAAAACTGGACAAATCATATTTGGAAGCGGCTTCAGATCTTGGTGCCAAACCGTGGCAGACCTTTGTGAAAGTGACGCTTCCATTGACGGCTCCCGGGGTTATGGCCGGTACGCTGCTTGTTTTTATCCCGGCATTGGGACTGTTTTTCATCCCGGATTTAATGGGGGGAAGCAAGTCGATCTTGATCGGGAATTTGATTAAAAATCAATTCTTAAGCGCCCGGGATTGGCCTTTCGGCTCCGCCATCTCCATTATTCTGATGGCCCTGACGCTGCTCTTCATTGCCGCGTATGTGCGAGTGACCAAAGACAAAGAGGGAAAGGAGTTATTGTGATGCGACTCTCCTTCGGTCGAAGACTTTCGGTTTTTTATGCGTCCTTTGTGTATCTGTTTCTTTATTTGCCGATCGCCATTTTGTTTTTGTACTCCTTTAATCGATCCAAGCTGAATGCGGTATGGACGGGGTTTACGTTCGATTGGTACGGCCGACTGTTCACCAACAGCGCGGTGTTGGAGGCGATGAAAACCTCCGTCACCTTGGCGATCGTCACGACGATTGCCGCGACCATGATCGGCACGCTGGCAGCCGTCGGAATGTACCGGTATCATTTTCGCGGCAAAATCGCGCTGGAAGGTATGGTCTTTCTCCCGATCGTGATCCCGGAAATCGTCATGGGCATTTCAATGCTCGCCTTGTTCTCGCAATTGAAAGTGCCGCTTGGATTTTGGACGTTGGCTGCGGCTCACATCACGTTTTCTATTCCTTTTGTCATCGTCGTGGTGCGGGCAAGGCTGGCCGGTTTTGATAAATCGATTGAGGAAGCGGCCATGGACTTGGGGGCCACTCCTTGGCAAACGTTCTTGAAGGTTACTCTCCCGATCATCGGGCCGGGGGTGATCGCCGGCGCGCTTCTCACGTTTACGCTTTCGATTGATGATGTGGTGATCAGTTTTTTCGTGGCGGGGCCCGGCAGCGTTACGCTTCCGTTAAAAATTTTCTCCATGGTGAAGTTTGGCGTCACCCCGGAAATCAACGCCCTGTCGACACTTATGCTTCTTGTCACGCTGTGCATCGTCTTTGTTACGGAACGGCTTCAACAGAAAAACAAATAGGAGGGTTCTTATGAAAAACAGTGTGTTTCGCCTCATCCTCACATGTACGGCTATAATGGCTCTGATCGCGCTTGCCGCATGCGGCTCCAAGGCGGCAAGCGGCGGAGGTTCGGACGGCTTGGGCAAAGTATTGAACGTGTTTAACTGGTCAGAATATTTGCCCGATTCCGTGTTAAAGAAATTTGAGGACAAAACAGGCGTCAAAGTGAATTACACCAACTTTTCCTCCAATGAAGAAATGATGGCCAAAGTGTCCGCAGGCGGTGGAATCTACGACCTGACGGTGGCGAGTGATTATTTTCTCCAGCCCATGGTCAAGCAGGATATGATCGAACCGATCGACCTGAATAATATTCCGAACTTTAAAAATCTGCTTCCTGAGTTTGTGAACAAAGATTATGACCCGGGCAACAAATACAGCGTCCCGTATATGGGCAATACCCAGTCGTTGGGCATTAACCCGGACAAAATCAAAACCGAAATTACCAGCTACGCGGATTTGTGGAAGCCGGAGTTAAAGGGCCAGATCGTGCTGCTCGATGATCCGCGGATGGTGCTCGGCATGGTGTTAAAAACGTTAGGCTACACTGCCAACGACACGGATCCGAAGCATTTGGATGAGGCGAAGAAGAAGATGCTGGAGCTGATGCCGAACGTGAAGGCGTTTGACAGCGACAGCCCCAAAACGTTGATGATCAACGGGGAAATCGGGGTGATGCTCAGCTGGGGGCCGGAAATCGCTTTGGCTCAAAGGGAAAAGCCGCAGGTCAAAACGATCCTGCCCAAAGAAGGGTTGATTCTTGCATTCGATAACTTCGTCATCCCGAAGGGCGCCAAAAACAAAAAAGCGGCCGAAGCCTTCATCAACTTTGTCTTGGATCCCGACATCAGTGCCGAAATTTCAAAGTCGTTCCCTTATATCAATCCGAATTCCGAAGCCAGGAAAAAAATAGATAAAGCGACGATGGAAAATATCGCAATTTATCCGCCGGCGGAAGAAATGAAGCGTGCCGAGGGTTTGAAGGACCTTGGTGAAAAAGTTCAATTGTACGATCGTGTCTGGTCGGAAGTGAAGAGCTCACAATAAGTCAAGTTGGAAGCGCAAAGGAGGCCCGATCCGTGGATCGGGCCTCCTTTTTTATATCAACTGGGGGTTGATGAGTTCATATTACTAACCGAATCTGAAAGCAAAGTGAAGAGAGCCTGAAATAAACCTTAAATGTGCTGCCACTAATAGGCAGAGGGGCGGATGATATCACAGACGTATTAGTGGGCCACTTTCATTTCCTTGGATAGTTGGACGATGCCTTCTTCAATGCAGGCCAACACGTAGTCGATCTGATCGTAGCTGATGATCGCAGGCGGCTCCAGTCGAATGACGGTGGCGTTGTTGAGCGTGCCGCCGACGAGAATTTTTTTGCCGAACAATTGCTTGGCCAGTGAGTATCCGAGCGCGTTGTCTGAAAATTCCATGCCGATCAACAATCCCTTGCCGCGAACGTCGACCAATAGGTGCGGATGCTGCTGCTGAATCTCCCGCAGATGCTTCATGATGTATTCGCCTTTTTCGTGTGCGAGCTGGGGGATGTTTTCTTCCAGAATGGTGTGAATGCCCGCAATCGCCCCCGCGCAGCACAGCGGATTCCCGCCGAATGTCGACGAGCCGAGCAAAAACGGATTTTCCTCCATCTTGCCCCACCATTTGCGCTTGGCGACCATCGCCGCGATCGGCATGACTCCGCCGCCGAAGGCTTTGCCGAGCGTCATGATGTCGGGCACCACATTCCAGTGGTCGACGCCGAACATCGTGCCGGTACGTCCCATTCCGGTTTGCACTTCGTCCACGATCAACAAACATTCATACTGATCGCAGATCTGGCGCAGACGGGGCAAATAATCGTCCGGTGGAACGTTGACACCGCCTTCGCCTTGAATCGGCTCCACGATCACGCCGGCCACAGTCTCACCCGTGCTGATCAGCATGCGAATTGCCTGTTCCACCGAATCGGCGTCACCATAAGGCACGTGCTGAAATCCGGGTACCAGCGGCAGATATGGCTCCCGGAACGTCGATTTGCCGGAAGCGGAAAGCGAACCCAGTGTTTTGCCGTGGAATCCCTTTTCCATGGCAATGAAGTATTTCTTGCCGGTCGCAAGTCGCGCCAGCTTTAACGCCATCTCGTTCGCTTCCGTACCGCAGTTGACCAAGTAGGAATGCTGCAGATCGCCCGGTGTAATATAGGCGACCAACTGAGACAGATAGCCGCGCAGCGGGTCTACCATCTCTTGGCTGTGCAACGCGTAACGGCCTAACTGTGCTTGCACGGCCTTCACGACCTTGGGATTCCGGTGACCAAGCAAATAAACCCCGTACCCGCCCAAGCAGTCAATGTATTCGTCTCCCAGGGTGTCCCGGAAAACCGCCCCTTCATCTTCCCACTCTACGACCGAAAAATCGGTGGAGACCGACTTGCGGTGGGTCAAGATCGCTTTCGTTACATGGTTCGTAAAATTGTCGATCGATTCCGCCACAATGCTTTTCTTTTGGTCGAGCGTCAGCGATTCGCTCTCGATATAACCCATTATTTTTTTGGCCAGATGCAGCGATTCTTCATCGGACTTGCGTTCCAAAATCAATCATCCTCTCTGTGTGGATTCATATAAAAATCAAGCAAAAAGAATGCCAACCGATTTGGCAGCTATTCAGACGGTCAATCCCATGAAAGACTTCTCAATCATTGGAATAACACGGCGATTTTTCGAATGGATATGAGAAGTGATTCTTATAAGTGGGAAATGAAAAAAGAAGCTGACGGCAGCAACGCTGATCACAATCAAGGAAAACGTTGGCATGAAATTTGCTTATGTAATTAGGGAAAGAAGCAACGGAGGTGGCTCCCCGTGAAACTGGCCGAAGCCTTGAAACTTGGCAATTTGCAGCGAGCGAAGGTTGTGGCGGGCGCCAATGCGCTCGAACGTACGGTACGCTGGGTGCACGTGGTCGATGTTCCCGATCCGCTGCCTTGGGTCAGGGAAGGGGATTTGCTGCTCACCACCGGTTATGCTTGGCCGCGAGACGAAGCAAGGCAGTATCGGTTAATTGAACAACTGGCGAATCGGGGGCTAGCCGGGTTGGGTCTTGCTGCGCCAAATTTCTTCGAGCGGATGCCAGGTGCTGCTTGTCGTGCCGCGGAGGAGAATAACTTCCCCCTGCTGGAGATTCCGTGGGATATCCCTTTCTCATCCATCACCGAAGAGGTCCATCGCTGCATTCTTTCCACCCAGCGTGAGCTCTTGGAGCGGTCCGAATCGATCCACCGCGAGTTAATGAAGGCCGTGCTGGAAGCCGAAAACCTTCAAGATTTATCCGATACGCTAAGCTCACTTATCGATCGGGATGTGGCCATTGAACACCCGGAAGGCGGCATTTTGGCTTATTCAGAGCCCGCAAAGACGGCTGCCGTCACGGCTTTTGCCTCCGTTCCTTCCCTTGCACTTACTACCTTGCCCAAAACCCCGTTTCCTTTTCATCTGCCGGAATTTCCGGAGCATAGGCTGCCCGCCCGATTTGTATGTCCGATTCATCTTAAACGGGAGTTGGCGGGCTTTCTATGGATTGTGGAATGCGGCAATCCGTTAACTGAACTGGAGATTCGCGCTGCCGAATATGCGGCAGTGATGATCGCCTTGCACTTGTCGCAGCAACGGGCCCTGGCTTCTCTGGAAACACAGCTGGGTTATTCCTTTCTGGAATCGCTTCAGGAAGGCAACTTCGAACCCACGCCGCAGATGATGAAGCGGGCGCAAATATTGGGATTCGATCCGGAAGGCACTTATTTCGTCGGCATGCTGATCTTGAAGGCACACGTTCCGCTGTCACGGGATGGCATCATCCGGCGTGAAAAATTGGCGGAGCAATTGAAGCGGGAGCTGCAAGAACTGGAAGTTGCCGTGCTCCTGTCAATCTCTCAAAACCAGATCACCTTTTTGCTACCCGAGCGCTGCGGACCCGGCCATCTATTGTGGGAGCAGTTGAAAGCGCAGGATGTAACGTTTTTCTTAAGCCAAAGTCATAAGGGGTTCGATGGGGTACGGAAAGGCTACGCCGAAGTTAGTTCCATGAATCCTTATTCGGTGCCGGGACAATTTTCGCGTTTTGAAGATTTGCTGGTGCACCGGGTTCTCATTGGCGAGAAAGACGCGCGAACGTTGTTCACGGACAAATTGTTCGCCTCTTTGAACAAAAGCAAAAGCGGCGACGTTTTGGTGCAAACCTTACTGGCTATGGCACGTTCCGGCTTTCATTTGAGGAGAACGGCGGAAATGCTGAATATCCATCCCAAAACGCTGCGGTATCGTTTGGATAGGGCCGTGGCGCTGGGAGGGTTCGACCTGGAAAATCCGGAAACCCGATTCGAGTTTCAATTGGCGGAGCGGGTTTTATCCCTAGGGGCTAATTGAAGGAGAAGAACTTTATCCTGCTGTGCCATAGATATCCAAATTTGATCCTCCTAGAATAGGGATTAAGAAGGAACTGAAAGCGTTCCCATCCATGGATGCGGGTAAAGGAGAAAATCAAAAATGGACAACAAACGAAAGTACGTCTCGGTCTCTGCCGAATTCCCCGGTCCCAAAACCAAGGCTTTGCTCGAGAAAAGAAAACAATTTGTACCTCGCGGTGTCGGGAATACAACCCCGGTATTCGTCCAAAAAGGGCAGGGCGCGTTGGTGCTTGATGTGGACGGCAACGTGTTTTTGGACTTCGCCGGCGCGATCGGAACCCTGAATGCCGGTCATTGTCCGCCTGAGGTTGTCGAAGCCGTGCAGAAACAAGCCGAACAGTACATTCATGCGAGTTTTCATGTCGCCATGTATGAGCCATATATCGCACTCGCGGAGAAACTGGCGAGTCTGACGCCGGGTGGCTTTGCGAAAAAGACGATCCTTCTGAGCAGCGGCGCGGAAGCCGTGGAAAATGCCGTCAAAATCGCCCGCAAATATACGGGAAAACCCGGCATCGTCTCCTTTACCAGAGGATTCCATGGACGCACACTGCTGGGCATGTCGCTCACCAGCAAAGTGAAGCCGTATAAATTTCAAATGGGTCCGTTCGCTCCCGCCACATACAAAGCGATGTACCCCTATCCTTTATACCGTCCGGAAGGCATGACCGAGGACCAGTATGCGCTCTTCTGCGTGGAGCAATTCGAAGATTTGTTGCTCACGGAAGCGGCTCCAGAGGAGTTGGCCGCGGTTATCATGGAACCTGTGCAGGGAGAAGGGGGTTTCATCGTTCCGCCCGCCGCATTTGTGAAAGGTGTTTATGAGATTTGCAGAAAAAACAATATTTTGTTTATTGCAGACGAAATTCAGACCGGATTCGGGCGTACCGGAACGATGTTCGCTTCCGAGCAATTCGGCATTGAACCTGACATGATCACGATGTCCAAGTCGCTTGCGGCCGGCGTTCCGATCAGTGCGGTGACCGGAAGGGCGGAAGTGATGGACGCCCCCAATCCGGGCGAAATCGGCGGAACTTACGGAGGCAGCCCGCTCGGATGTGTAGCGGCCTTGGCCGTCATCGAGAAGATGGAACGGGAGAACCTCTCCGCGAGAGCGCAGCGCATCGGGGAAATCATCCGAAACCATTTTAAGGTCATGAGTACGAAGTTCCCGATCATTGCGGATGTCCGCGGTATGGGTGCCATGTGTGCGGTCGAATTCCTGGATCCCGCCACAAGGAAGCCGCTCAAAGAATTTGTCGCCAATCTCGTAAAAAAAAGTTATGAATCGGGTGTGATTTTGCTGAGCGCAGGTGTTCACGGCAATGTGATTCGTTTCCTCACCCCGCTCGTCATCACCTATGACCAGTTGGAAGAGGGACTTGACATCATAGCGGAATCGATCGGCGGACTGGCCCAAAACGAATCTGTAATGACCCATTAGAGGAGGAGAAACATGAACACCAGATCGATGAAAATGATCGTGCTTGCCCTTCTGGTCTCCGCATTCGTCGCATTAAGCGCATGCGGAAGCAAATCCCAATCTCCCGGATCCTCGAATGCTGGAGCCGCCGGTAAATCGGTTTCGGGCGGCAAAACGCTTAATTTGCTTACGTGGGAAGGTTATGCGGATCCGAAATTTGTCAAAGGCTTCGAGGACAAGTTCGGGGTGAAAGTGACCGCGACCTATTTCGGCTCCAGCGATGAGTTGGTGGCGAAGCTCAAGGGAGGCGGAGGTAACGTGTTCGACATCATCTCTCCTTCTTCGGACGTGGCCGCTTACCTGATCAAGGAAGGGCTTGTCGCCCCGGTCAATTTGGAACATATTCCGAACTATGCCAATCTCGCATCCAAATTGAAAGATATGGTAGATGTGAAGAAAGACGGCAAGGTTTATGGAATCCCGTTCACATGGGGACCGGACTCGCTCATCTACGATGCGGACGTGATCAAGACTCCTCCGGACAGCTGGAATGTTTTCTGGGATCCGCAATACAAAGGGAAAGTATCGATTTGGGATGACATCTCGAATATCTATCTGATCGGTCAAATGATGGGCTTGGATCAAAGCGATCAAAGCAAAGTATACAACATGACCGAGGATCAACTGCAGCAAGCGAAGACGAAGCTGGTTGAACTGAAACCCCAGATTCGCAAATATTGGGCGTCGGCCGGCGAATTAAACGACTTGTTCTCGAATAAAGAAGTCGTATTGGCGGTCGGCTGGCCGTTAACCCCGACCACCGTTAACGCCACAGGACGCCATCTTAAAGAAACGATTCCGAAGGAAGGCATTACCGGCTGGATCGACCGGTTGATGATCGTAAATTCTTCCTCCAACAAAGATTTGGCTGAAACTTACATCAACTATGTCATTGAGGAATCCGTGATGAAACTCGTTTCGGATGCGACCGGCTATGGTGTCGCCAACATCAATGCCGTCAAGCATATGTCTCCTGAACAAGCCAAAGCCATCCATATTGATGATATGGACAACTACATGAAGAAGATCAACTTCTGGCAGGAAGTGAAAGACCGCAACCGTTACAACGAAATTTGGAATGAAGTGAAGGCCCAGTAAACATTGATACCTGGCGGTTCAAGCCGCCAGGTATCCTTCCTATTTCGAGGAGGACCAACATGCAGGATGAACCCTCATTATCCGTAATGAAACCAGAGCATCCTCCGAAACACAGGAAACGGATATGGAGACCCCGCCTTTTGATCCTGCTCATTCCTCCGATCATCTGGCTATCCGTTTTCTTGTTTATTCCGTATGTGACGCTGTTCATCAACAGCTTCTGGAAAGTCGATTTCGGCACGATCGTGCACGATTTTTCTTTCGATAATTACAAGAAGTTTTTTACGAATCCGTTGTACTACGGCACGTTTCTCAAAACACTGCGAATCGCGGCATGGGTCACCTTTTTCAGCATTTTGTTGAGTTACCCGCTGGCGTACTTTATTCATTTTAAAATCAAAAAAAACAAGCAATTATTTTATACACTTGTCATTATTCCGCTGTGGGTCAGTTATTTGGTGAGAGCTTACGCGTGGAAAATCGTCCTTGGTCAGGACGGCATTCTGAACAATTTTCTCCTGGCGATCGGGATCATCCACAAACCGGTGGAAATCTTTCTGTACAGCCCCTATGCCGTAATACTGGCTTTAACCCACATTTATACGCCTTGGGTGCTGATGTCCATTTATACTTCGCTCGAGCATATTCCGAGGGATGTCCTGGAAGCGTCCAAGGATTTGGGGGCCGGCCGGTTCCGGACGTTCTTCCACATCGTAATTCCGTTAAGTCTGCCCGGCGTGATTGCAGGAGCTACGTTCGCTTTCGTGCTGACGATGGGGGACTTTCTCGCGCCCCAACTGTTGGGAGGAACAAGCAGCATGATGGTGTCCAACGTTGTCTATAGTTTGTTCGGCGTCGCCAACAACTGGCCACTCGGATCCACGATCGGAATCGTCACGCTAGTCGTGGTGCTCGGCATTTTGCAGTTGACCCACCGGTTAGAGAAGAGAACCGCCAGTTTTGAGGACGGTACGAGAGGGAGGTAGGCCCGGCATGAGCAGAAGGTTCAAACCGGATTGGGTTCATGCAGGGCTGACGGTAACGGCCGTTCTGGTTTTTGCATTTATCTATTTACCGATGATTGTCGTCGTGTTTTATTCTTTCAGCGAAAATGCGGTGAATTCATTCCCCATCCAAAGTTGGTCCACCAAATGGTACGGGGTGTTGATGCACGATCGCGCGTTGCTGGATTCGTTCCAAAACAGTCTCATTGTGGCGGTAGCCGGCACCTTGATCGGTCTGTTGCTCGGGATTCCGGCGGCGTTCGCAGTGGACCGGTTTCAGTTTCCCGGCAAGGCGCTGTTTGAAAGAATCGTTCTGCTGCCTATGATCTTGCCGGGAATCATTACCGGCGTTGCCATGATGAGCATATTCGTGTTATCCGGCCTCCATCTGTCGCTCGTCAGTATCTTGCTCGGTCACGGAACGTTCCTGATCGCGATTGTGATGACGCAAGTGTATGCCCGGCTCAAAAGGTTGAACCGCTCAATCGAAGAAGCTTCGATGGATCTCGGGGCGACACGGATGAAAACCTTTTTCCTTATCACGCTCCCGAATATCCGGACAGCCATCATCGGCGCATCGCTGCTCTCTTTTACGCTGTCTCTCGATGAAATCGCCGTGAGCTACTTTTTGACAGGGAGAGACCTGACGCTGCCGGTGCAAATCTGGGCCATGCTTCGCAGGGGCATTACGCCGGAAGTCAACGCGATTTCGACGATCATTTTCGTTTTCTCCGTTGTCATGATCGTGATCGTCACCCGGTTAAGCAGAGACAAATCTGAGGCATAAAGAGCGGAGGGCGCCAGGCATGAATCCGATCGTTCAATTGCAAAACGTGGAAAAACAATTCGGCACCGAGTTGGTCGTCAAAGGAATCGATCTGGAAGTGGAGAAAGGTGAGTTTTTGACGATCCTCGGACCGAGCGGCTGCGGCAAAACGACTACTCTGCGGATGATTGCCGGCTTTGAGACGCCAACGGACGGGCAAATTTTGCTGGAAGGGCAGAACGTCGTGGACATTCCACCCTACCGGAGAGACGTCAATACCGTGTTCCAAAGCTACGCGTTGTTTCCCCATATGACCATTTACGAAAATGTCGCATACGGGTTAAGAATGAAGGGTGTGCCGAAATCCGCGCAGTCGCAAAGGGTACAGGAAGTGCTGCATATGGTGCAGCTGGAATCGCTGGGCAACCGCAAGCCCATGCAGTTGAGCGGTGGACAGCAGCAGCGGGTGGCGGTCGCCAGAGCGCTTGTGAACAATCCGAAAGTTTTGCTGCTGGACGAACCGCTCGGCGCACTGGATCTGAAGCTGCGCAAGCAGATGCAGATCGAACTGAAGCACCTGCAGCAGCAGCTGGGGGTCACGTTTATTTACATCACGCACGATCAGGAAGAGGCACTTACGATGTCGGATCGGATCGCCGTCATGAATCAAGGAAGAATCGAACAGGTGGCGGCCCCCAAAGACATCTACGAAAACCCGCAATCCAAATATGTGGCGGATTTCATCGGAGAGACGAATTTGTTGGAAGTGAAAATATTGTCCCATGCCGGACCCGGTGTCGTGCTCGATTTTTTGGGCAAAAAGCTTGGAGGACGAATGGGTAATAACCAGGCCATGGCGGAACGGATGATCTTGTCCGTGCGGCCGGAAAGAATTCGGGTATCCAAGGAAGTTGATCCGGATTGGCCGTTTGCGTTGTCAGGCAGGGTGGAGGAAATGATTTTTGTCGGTTCCATCATTCGCACGATGGTTCGATTGACGGACGGAATGCAGATTTTCACGATGACGCCCAGTCAGGGTAAAGCGAGCTTGGTGAAGGGCGACCAGGTCTGGCTCAGCTGGGAGGAAGAGGACGGCATCGTCATCGGTGCCTAGAATCGGGAAAGAGGAGGAGTGGAAGATGAAAAAAAAGCTGTTTATCCGGGGGGAGTGGGTGGAGGCCAAAGCCTACAAGACGCTGACCTCACCGTATTCCGGAGAGCCGATCGCCGAAATTCCCGTAGCGGATGAAGAGGAGACGGATCGTGCCATCGCGGCGGCTTATGAAGCCAAAGAGGTCATGGCGAAGATGCCCGCTCACAAACGCGCAGCGATTCTGGAGAAGTTGAGCCGCTTATTGGAAGAAAGAGCCGACGAAGCGGCCCGGATCATTGCGATGGAGGCGGCCAAACCGATCAAGACGGCCCGAGCGGAGGTAGACCGCACCGTCCAAACGTACAAATTCGCCGCGGAGGAAGCGAAGCGCATCCATGGGGAAACGCTGCCGCTCGACGCCGCGCCCGGAGGAGAGGGCAGGATGGCTTATACGGTAAGGGAGCCGCTCGGTGTCGTTGGGGCGATCACCCCGTTCAATTTTCCGATGAACCTGGTCGCCCATAAGGTAGGCCCGGCCATTGCTTCCGGAAATGCCATCGTGTTGAAGCCGGCTTCGCAGACGCCAATGTCGGCGTTTTTCCTGGCCGAGCTGCTTGTGGAAGCGGGGCTTCCGGCCGGTGCGCTGAACGTGGTGACGGGAAGCGGCACCAAGGTGGGAGACAAGATCGTCCAAGATGAACGGGTGAAAATGATTACCTTCACGGGCAGCCCGCCGGTGGGGATCGGTATCCGCAACAAAGCGGGTTTGAAGCGGGTAACTCTGGAACTGGGGTCGAACTCCGCGTTAATTGTGGATAAAGATGTGCCGCTCGATAGAATGATCGACCGCTGCGTACAGGGCGCTTTTTCGTTCCAGGGACAGGTGTGCATCTCGCTGCAGCGCATTTATGTGCACACGGAACTATTCGAGGAGTTTGTCTCCCGATTTGTGACGGCCACAGCCCGTTTGAAGGCCGGTGATCCTCTCGATCCGGCGACGGACATCTCCGCGATGATTTCACAGGGTGATGTTTCCAGATCGTTGGATTGGATCCAAGAGGCGGTCAATCAGGGCGCGAAAGTTGCTTGCGGCGGCACGGCCGAGGGCAATATTGTCGCTCCGACTGTGCTGCTCGATGTGGACCCTGCCTCGAAGGTCTCTTGTCAGGAAGTGTTTGCGCCGATCGTGCTGATCAACCGGGTTCGGGACGTGAACGAAGGGATCGAATTCGTGAACGATTCCCGTTTTGGTCTGCAGGCCGGCGTCTATACGGACAACATTCATACGGCCCTCGATGCGGTGGAAAAACTGAATGTCGGCGGTGTCATCATCAACGATATTCCTTCCTTCCGGGTGGACCACATGCCCTACGGGGGCGTCAAAGAAAGCGGATTTGGCCGGGAAGGCGTAAAATACGCGGTCGAGGAAATGACGGAACTTAAACTGGTCGTGATCAACCGCAATTAATCGTGTCTATCAACATGAACCTGACTGTCGAGCCGACCGGCTGGTTTGCCGAATAGTCAGGCGCTGCATAAGAGACAACCACAAATCCGCCGGTTGCCTTATAATGAGATTGTGCAACCGCTTACCATATGCAGGAGGAGATTGCGATGAGGACAGGTTTGCAACTAACCCAGCAGTTAAACGTGAAAATGATGTTGAAGCCTGAGCTCCAGCAATCCCTCCAAATATTGCAATTGTCGAGTTACGAACTATTGCAATATTTGAATGAGCAGGCGGTCGAAAACCCGGTATTGGAAGTCGAAGCGCAACCGGGGTGGATCGGCGAGAGGCGAAGGACCATCGGCAAGGCGGCAGGGGAATCGAATCCTTTGTGGGGAATGAAGGCCAAGGGGGAAACGCTCGAATCTCTTCTTCTCAGCCAGCTTAGGATCGCAAGGGTCTCCGGCCAACTTTACAAAATCGCGGCTTTTCTGGCCGGTAATCTGAATGAAGCCGGGTATTTGGCGATATCGGTCGCCGAGACCGCCTCTCTGCTGAAGCAGCCCAAAGAGCTTGTCGAGCAAGCGCTGGACAGCCTGCAATCCTTGGACCCCGCAGGGATCGGGGCGACAAGCTTTAGAGAATGTTTGCTGCTGCAAATCCGAAGGGATCCGCTGGCCTTGCCCGGCGCCGGTCAGGTCGCGGATCAATACTTGCAACTTCTCGCAGAGGGGAAGTTGGAGAAAATCGGTCTGCTTTTAGGGATTTCCTTATCGGAAGTGAAACAAATTGCCTCTTATATACGAGAGTTGAATCCACGCCCATGGTCGGCAAACACGGACGAAGAAGTCCAGTATGTAGTGCCGGATGCTTACCTCTTTAAAGAAAACGGCAAATGTGTGATCCAGCTTAACCAGGCTTGCGTGCCGAAGTTAGCGCTTAGTCGGGACTACTCTGAATTCGTGGTTCATCGCAGCGATCCGGCAGCGGTTTCGTTCCTGAAAGACAAAATGAAATCGGCGAATACGATCCTGCACGGGATGAAACAGCGGCAAGTCACCATGCTCCGGGTCATTCAGTCGATTTTCGAGGAACAGGCCATGTTTGCGGATGATGGGGAGAGGACGTTAAAACCTTTAACGCTGAGAATCATCTCCGAGAAGCTGCAAATTCACGAATCGACCGTCAGCCGGGCTGTTCAGAACAAATATATAGGGACTCCGTTCGGCATTTTTGAATTAAAATATTTCTTCTCTTCCGGACTGCAAACCAAAACGGGAGATTACGCATCGATGAAGCAGATCAAGCTGCGGATGAAGGAACTGATCTCTCAGGAAAATAAGCGGCAGCCTTTATCCGACCAGAAGATCGTAGATTTATTGACCTGGGAAGGCATAAACATCGCGCGGAGAACGGTTACGAAGTATCGAGAGGAGATGAACCTGCTGTCTTCGACTCTTCGGAGAAGCATGTAGGGACCAACTAACTTGGAAAGGCGGAGTGTGCCCATGTCAACGTCCGGTCGATACGAAGCAAAAGGGGATGAGGGAATTGTCAAAGCCATACCACAGTTATATTGACGGCAAATGGGTGGATACGGACCGAAAGTTCGAGGTGAAAAACCCGGCGACGGGGGATGTGGTCGGCTCGGTCGATCAATGCGGAGCGGATCATATCGAGCAGGCCGTAGCTGCAGCCAAGCGTGCGTTTCCGGAATGGGCGGCCATGGGGCCAGCCGGACGCTCGGAGTTGCTGCTCAAATGGTCCGATATCTTGATCCAGCATGCAGCGGAGTTCGCAGAGTTGGAAACGGCGCAAACCGGGAAACCGATCATCATGACCGAGACCTTCGATATTCCGTTCTCCATCGATAATTTACGCTTTTTCGGCGCGGCT
>JAQBPQ010000012.1 GCA_028287445.1 Cohnella sp. | reverse complement strand
TGGTCACGGGCAATGAGCGATACGATCGCCTCTTGCACCTCGTTCGTATCCTGATAGTCGTCCAGAGAAATCTCGGACTACCGGTTCCGATAGTCCGCTGCCGCGGCTGAAGGTACGCTATGCCCGGGCACAGAGGCAGGATCCCTCAGAATCCGCAGCGCATAATGTTCCAGATCGCTGAAGTCCAGCAGCCCTTTGGCCCGTTTGGCCGTCTCATAGCGCTCCCCGAACGTAATGGCAAGACCCGTGAGCGCCTCCATATCCGGGGCGAGCAGGCGCATCTCTTCCGCATACTGGTCGGGGGAACGAACGAGCCATTCCTCAGATAGCCGCGCAACCGTTTTTTTGGCGGCGTCCCGAAAGCCCTTCACCCGCTCCTGCAGGGTGGGGTCATAATCGTCGCCGCGACAAGGCTTCAACCGACCGAACGAACAACCCGCAAACGCAGTCTGCCAGTCCGTCCAGGAATCGTTTTCCAACGCGGAAAGCAAAGCCTCCACCGAAGCGGCGTCATCGCGCAGCGTATCGGCATACGGCTCCGGACCGCCTGACTCCCCGCATAACCTCAAGCCTGCCCGCAATTGATGAATCGCTCCTTGCAGCATCAGCCGGGCGTCTTGCAGCAAGCTGCGCACCCACAGAGAATGCATCAAATCCGCCGCATCCTGTACTTGAAACCGTCCCGCCATCTCGCGCAGCCAATACTCCGGCCACGGATGGCTTCCCGCAAATTGATGCAGTTCGAGAACGAGCCGGTGAAGCGGTTCATCGCTGCGTTCCCCGCCGAACCGGTCGGCCAGACGAGCCAATGTACCCGAATCGCCCTCCTGCTCGTATGTTTCCTCAAACAGTTCATCCAGCGTATCCATTCGTAGAAGCTCGGCCTCCGTCTCGTTGGCGATCCGGAATCCCGGATCCAGCCCGATCAGCGGCGCGTAGCGTTCCACTACTTCAAGACAGAAAGAATGCAGCGTTGTAACCGAAGCCCGCGGCAAAAGCGCGAGCTGGCGCTCCAAATGCCGGGAATCCGGCGCTCGCTCCAGCGCTTCCTCCAGCGCGTGCCGGATTCGTTCCTTCATCTCGGCTGCCGCGGCTTTCGTAAAGGTGGCTACC
This sequence comes from Cohnella sp., assembly GCA_028287445.1. Lineage (GTDB taxonomy): Bacteria > Bacillota > Bacilli > Paenibacillales > Paenibacillaceae > Cohnella. The sequence goes on along the minus strand of JAQBPQ010000012.1, from coordinate 3,848 downwards.
AATAACGCATCGACATTCAAAGGACGCTCGGGATCCGCAATACGCGAAATGATACGCTCGACTAGTACCGCGGTCTTCCCGGAGCCTGCCGCCGCCGCGACCAGCAAATGGGAACCGTCCGCCGCGATGGCGGCCCACTGCTCGTCCGTCCATCGGCTGCGCTCCGGTTTAACGGGCCATAAACCCGGCTCTCGGTTCATACCGGTTCCCTCCCCTCTGAGCTTTCCTGGAGACGATGCCACAATTCTTCGCGGCTGCCCGCCTTGGACAAAGCCTGATAATCGTTGCCGTCCAATTGCGGATCAAACTGGCATACCGGCCGGAACTCGCAATAGGTGCAAGGGCTGCGCTTTTCCATCCGGTAAGGCGCAATGGCGACGTCGCCTTCCACGATCCGTTTGCCTATCCTGCGGATTTGCCCTCGTACGGAAGACCGAAGAACGCTCCATTGATTGCGGTCCGCCACTTGCGATCGTGCTGAAAACGTACCGTCTTTTTTGAATTCCACGGGCACAACGGAAGACTTGGAGCTGCCTACCAGCGATTCGTCCATCCGCTTGACCGTGTCTCCGTCTGCCAGAAGGAGTCCCTGCATCCGGAACTGCTTGAACATCGCCGCTTGCGCTTCATCGAAAGGCAGACCGTTGGCGGTTGGAATAAGCGGATTGCGCACATGAAAATACAACACACCCGCCGGTTCCGCCGGCCTTCCCAGCCAATGAGGGGCATGCGTGACCACTACGTCCAGATACGTGAGCATTTGCAGAGTTAACCCATGGGCCACTTCGTCCAGTTTCAGCTTGACGGAGCCCGACTTGTAATCCATGATGCGCAAAAGCAGCCCGTCCGGCGTGTCCGCCGCGTCTACGCGGTCGATCCGCCCGGCGATGTCGATGCTTCTGCCGTTACCCAAATCGAGCGTAAGCGGAGGCAGCACGGCGTCCGGACCGAAAGCGAGCTCCAATCCGACCGGACGAAACTCGGACAATCGAGCGTGTTCACCGAGCATCGCGGAGGCTTGCGCCACAATGGCCCGCAGCTTGCGGGCCATCACGCCGTGCCGGTGCGAGGAAAGCAAAATTTGCGATTGCACCTTGGGCAGCAACCGTTCGACGGCAGCAGCCGCTTCGTTCTGCCAGCGTACTGCATCCGCAGCCGCCGGATCTTCCGCGAACAGTTTCTCCGTCGTTTGGCGAAGGGCCGCGTGGAACAATTGGCCAATATCCGGTGCGTCCACACGGTACAGCCGCCGTTCGTTCAGGCGCAGCCCGTGCGCAGCAAAATGGCGGAACGGACAGGCGACAAACCTCTCCATCCGGGATACGCTGGCCAACAAACGATCTCCGTATAACAGCAGACTGGTCTGCGGGGACAACGGTTTTTCTTGATTCGTGTATTGCAGGGACGAAAGTAGCCGGTTTAGCCTTCCTTTCCATTCCCGGTTCTCCAAGAGCCAATTGTAAACCGACCACCATCCGGAGGCCGGCTGCTCGCCTTGCCGGAACATACGCAGCCGGGTCAACAAATGCGTCAGCGCGCGCCCCGGCTGTACCGCAAAAGCGAGCTGCTCCCTTTCCGAATCTCCCGCTTGCGGCTCACCCGCTTCCATTCGAACGGGCAGACCGGGAAAACGTCGTCTCAACCGCCGGATCCATTCCGAAGGCAGCAAACCCTGTCCTTCGTCGTCCGCGAGCGGCCAACCGATCCACAAATGCCGGGACGGCGTCGTCAAAGCTAGATAAGCCATATACCGCTCGTCCAAAAGGCGGCGTCTCGCCCCAGGCGCCATCTGCATCCCCCGGTCCGCAAGTTTTTCCCGTTCCGTCTCCGACAGGAGGCCGTTTTCGGGAATTCGCATCGGCAATACGCCGTCGTTCGTCCCCAGCAAATAGACGATCTTGACCCGGTCCGAGCGCGTTCTTTCGGGACTGCCGATCAATACCGCATCAAGCGAAGGAGGTACCGCACCGAGCTTCATTTCTTCCAAGCCGGAATCAACCATGCCGGCAAACAAGCTGAGCTCCGGCTTGGCATCTCCCATCAGCTCGACCAACTGATCCAGCAAATTCATGACCCCGTCCCACAGCGGACGATGAACGGCAGCCCGCCCCGGCTGGCCGGCCTCTAGGTCTTCCATACTGCGGCGCTCCAACGAATCGGCCGCCCCCGTATCTTCCAAAAAGCGATATAACCCTTCGCACAATTCCCGTACCGAAACCGCTTTTTTCAGACGCTGCTCCAAAGTCCGCAGCGGCGTGAGCAGCGCATCACGGACCTGCAGCAATTGCGTCATAGCCGATTCACCGTTCACGCCGCCGGCCGATTCGTCTTCCAGGTCGCCCCTCGAAAGAGGGCGCCACGCCCGGTCGTCATGCCACCGCCAGCCGTCGATGCCTGCAGCCAATGCGTAATTTTCGAGTTTGTCCACTTCATCCCGGCTAACCCGTCGGTCGGGCATTCCGAGCAAATCCGTTTTGGCGCAGCGAAACACCGCTTCGGCCTTCCAGCCTCCGGTAACGCATTCCAACGCCGACCGGATAAATTCCACAAAAGGATGATGCGCGACAGACGCTTTGCCGTCCAAATAATAGGGGATCCCATAATCCGAAAAAACAGCCGACAGCAAATCGGCGTAATCGGCTATCCGCCGGACGAATACCGTCAAATCCCGCCAGCGGCAGCCGTCTTCCCTTACGCGGCGAAGCATGTCCCGAGCGGCGGCTTCCGCCTCGGCCCGGCGGTTCGAAGCGGCGTGCAGAGACAGGCCGTTATCCGGATGATCCGGCTGCAGCAAGCCTGCGGGTCCGTCCCAGACATCGCGCCGTTCCCAATGCTGCTCCAAAAAAGCGAGCATCGGATTGGCCGCGAACCGCGGCGGTACAGCGGGCTCCAGCAGAACGGAAGGCTCGACCGGCACCCCTGCCGCTTCGGCCAGCTCAATCAGCTTGGCCGAGGTTTCCGCCGTCTGGTGAAACGTCGACAATTCATCCGGCCGTTCTCCCGCCTGGTATGGGCGATCCGTGCAGAGCATAATCGTGACGCGTTTCGCGCGGCGAAGCAGACCTTCCACAACGGCGTATTCCCCCGGTGTAAAGCCGTGAAAACCGTCCAGCCAAATTTCGGCCTCGGCCAACCATTCCGACGAAGCGCACCCGGTTGCCAGACGGGCAAGCATGTCTTCTCCGTCCATCCATTTGCCCGCGAGCTCTTGCTCCATGTCACCGTAAATCAGCGACAAATCGTGAAGCTTATCCGCCATCAATGGCGCATCCGCATCGGTTCCGGAGGACGACGTCACCCGCGACACTTCCGTGACCCGGTCGCTGGTGATTGCGTATCGTTTCCATTCCGTCAACAATTCGTTAAACCGTGTGATCAAGCCCGTTTCTCCCGGTCCCCCGCGAAAAAGCCGCAACTCCTCTCGTCTGGCTTCCAGCACTTTATGTAAAAGCATCGCTTTCCCGTTGTCATGAATCGGCACGACCGCCAATCCGCCCGTCTCCTGCATGATCCGGAATGCGAGCCTCCGGAAACTGAGCACCTGTGCCCGGAGAAATCCGCCCAAACCAGGGGTCGTCACCATCGCGTACTCCGCTTGGAAAGTCGCTTGTTCCGGCACAATCAGCACGAGAGGGGAACCTTGGGGATCCTCTTGAAGCTTTCGGCGGATTTCGTCTAAACCAAATCGTGTTTTCCCGCTTCCCGAACGACCCGTAACGAGCCTCAGCGACATGTTCCGTCCCCTCCTAACGCGCCATTTTCCGCATATTCTTGTCCTAGCCATTGTACCATACCCGACCGCAACACGCACAGACGTTCGGCATTTGTAACATTCAGCCAGACAAGTA
>JAQBPQ010000273.1 GCA_028287445.1 Cohnella sp. | reverse complement strand
CGATGAAGCTGCGAATCCGTTAATTCCCTCCGCTTGACTTCGGATTGTTCGTCGATGAACGTCAATTCTTCCGAGCTGTCGCCGACGGGATTCATCACCTGCTTGATGCCGGCGATGTTGACGCCTTTCTCGATCAACGCTTTGATTTCGAGCAGCCGCTCTACGTCGTTGAAGGAAAAAAGCCGCTGATTGCCTGCCGTACGAGCCGGTTGGATCAATTCATGCTGCTCGTAATAGCGGATTTGACGGGCGGTCAGACCCGTCAGCTTCATGACGATGCCGATCGGAAACAGCGCCATATTCCTGCGTATTTCATCGCCAGCCATGTCGTATCAACCTTCCATAGGAACCAGATGTTTGAAACCACTTCCATTGTACCCTTTCTCCGAAAAACGTGTCAAGCTATGTCATGTTTAATGACGTATAACATATCCTCGTTCCGAAAGGTCGAAAATGGCTTGGCGCACAGCAAATTTTACATGAGCGTAAGTGAGTCCGCCCTGCATATAAGCGATATAGGGTTCTCGAATCGGCGCATCGGCGGACAACTCGAGACTGCCGCCTTGAATGAACGTTCCGGCCGCCATGATCACGGGATGCTCATACCCCGGCATATCCCATGGTTCCGGCGTGACGTGGGCGTCCACGGCCGCCGCCTTTTGAATGGCCTGAACGAAAGCCACAAGCGGTTCCGCGGAAGAAAACCGGATCGCTTGGATCAGGTCGGTACGCGGATCGTCCCACCTCGGATGGGTTTCGAAACCGAAATTGTCAAACAAGGCCGAGGCAAAAATGCTTCCTTTCATCGCTTGTCCCACCATAAGCGGAGCGAGGAACAGCCCTTGAAAAATCGAACGGGTCGTTCCAAGCATCGCCCCCACTTCCCCGCCGATTCCCGGTGCCGTGATCCGGTAAGCCGCGAGCTCAACCAAATGCTGTCGTCCCGCGATGTATCCGCCGCTGGCGGCCAGTCCGCCTCCGGGATTTTTGATCAGCGAGCCCGCAATCAAATCCGCGCCCACTTCAGGCGGTTCTTGCAGCTCGGTAAACTCTCCGTAACAGTTATCGACAAATACAATGGCGTCCCGCTTCCTTTCCTTGAGCCGGCGCACCATATCCCCAATTTGCGCCACCGTAAACGAAGGCCGCCAATCATAACCGCGCGATCGTTGAATGGCAAACACCCGTGTTCGCTCCGTCACGGCTGCGCTCACGCCGTCCCAATCGACAGATCCATCACCGGACAACGGCACTTCCTTGCATCGCACGCCCCAATCGGATAAAGAACCCGTACCGTCCCCCGGTTGGCCGATGACCTTATGCAACGTGTCATAAGGGCGGCCCGTCACGAACAACAGCTCGTCTCCCGGCCGAAGGCAGCCGAACAACGCCGCCGAAATCGTATGCGTTCCAGACACCAAGTGCGGTCTCACGATCGCCGATTCCGCGCCGAATACGTCGGCATACACCAAGTCCAACACTTCGCGGCCGCGGTCGTTATAGCCGTAACCGGTCGATCCGGCAAAATGAAAATCGCTCACCTTATGCTTTTGAAACGCCCGAATCACTTTTTCTTGGTTATGTTCCACGATTTCGTCGACCATACGGAATCGTCCCGCCACCTTGTCTTCGGCTTCACGGGACGCCCGAACCCAACTCTCCCCTATTTCACTCTGCCTCAAATCAGCCATTCCCTATGCCGCTCCTTCACTTCAACACTTGCAGCCGCCGCAGCTGTTCCACGTGCATTTTCAATTATCTATCCGGAAGGGTTCCAGCGGGCTGCCCCACTTCTGCATGTCTGCCGGATTAAGACGAACGTTAAGCAGCAGCCACTCGTCTTCCGTCTCCTGCCCGGTCACTTCTCCGACACGATAGGCCAGCGACGCCAGATCGCCGCGCGACGCCGGAATACGCAGACGACACGTATCGCCCAACAGCTTATCCTCTACTTGCTCTCGTAGACGAGTCATATCCTTTTCGTTGAATGCGCTAATCCGAATGGCATCCGCCCCTCCGGATAGCAGCGACAACGACGACGCGGAACATTGGTCGATTTTATTCCATACGAGCAATGTCGGCTTGCCGGCAGCACCCAGTTGTCCAAGCACTTCTTCTACGACCTGCTTTTGTCGTTCCCTCATCGGAGAAGAAGCGTCCATGACATGAAGCAGCAGATCGGCTTCGTTCGCTTCCTCCAGTGTGGCGCGGAATGCGGCGACCAGATCGTGAGGAAGGTTCTGAATAAATCCGACAGTATCGGTCAATATGATTTCTTTGCCGCTCGGCAGGCCCAGCGTACGCGACGTCGGATCGAGCGTGGCGAACAGCCTGTCCTCCGCCAGCACGTCCGCCTGTGTCAATTGCCGCAGGAGCGTCGATTTGCCGGCGTTCGTATACCCGACAATCGCCACTTGAACGACCCCGGATTTTTTGCGGCGTTCCCGGTGCAGGTTGCGGTGCTGCGTCACCGCTTCCAACTGCCTTTTCAACTCGGTGATCCGATTGCGGATATGACGCCGGTCCGTCTCCAGCTTGGTTTCTCCGGGACCTCGGGTGCCGATCCCGCCTCCGAGCCGCGACAAGTTCTTACCATGTCCGGACAGTCTAGGCAGCAGATAAGAGAGCTGCGCCAACTCGACCTGCAGGATGCCCTCCCTCGTCTTGGCGCGTCCTGCGAAAATGTCCAAAATGAGCTGAGTCCGGTCAATGATTTTCAAATCCAACTCTTCTTCGAGGTTCCGCACTTGAGCGCCGGACAGCTCTTGATCGAAAATCGCCGTGCTTGCGCCTGTTTCTGCTGCTAGTGCCTTCAGTTCCTGCGCCTTTCCTTTGCCCACGAACCACTTGCTGTCCGGCACATCGCGCTGCTGCATGAGGGTGGCGACAACCTCCACCCCCGAAGTATCCGCAAGCGAAACCAGCTCCTGCAGCGAGTGCTCATAATCTGCGCCGGATCTTTTCACTTGATCGGTAACGAGGCTGACGAGCAGCGCTTTCTCCCGCTCTCCTGCTCCCGTTTCGTATGTGGTTTTTCTCACAAGCCATCCCCTCTCGATTCGATGACACCTACCATTTTATAAATCCCGGACATCTTCCGGACGCAAGGACATCAGCTCCTGCCTTCCCGGTGAACCGGACGGATACAACGACAACAAACGGACAGCCTGATTCCGGATGGCCCTCTCCAGCACATTGCGGACAAACCGGGCATTGCTGAAGTGGTAAATCGACTCCGTTTTTTCTTGCAGCAGCAATTCCCGAAGCTTAGACAACGTTTGGGGCAACAACGCATAATCACGGTCTTTGGCCATGCCTTCTGCGATTAAAATCAGTTGGTCAACGGTATAATCGGGAAATTCCATCAGAATCGGAAAACGGGAAGGCAATCCGGGATTGGTCAGCAAAAATCCTTCGATCTCCAGCGTATAACCGGCAAGGATAAGCACGAATTGGTTTTTGAAATCTTCCATCGCCTTGACCAGCGTATCGATCGCTTCCTTGCCGAAATCCTTCTCCCCACCGCGTGCCAGGCTGTATGCTTCATCCACGAATAGCACGCCGCCGAGTGCTTTTTTGACAAGGTCGCGCGTCTTCTGCGCGGTGTGGCCGATATACTCGCCCACCAGATCCGCACGTTCCACCTCGACCAGATGTCCTTTCGCCAGCAGTCCCATACCTTGAAACAGCTTGGCAAGCAGCCTGGCTACCGTCGTTTTGCCGGTCCCCGGATTTCCTTTGAAAATCATGTGGTAGACGTGCGCCTGAGCAAGCAACCCCGCCTCGCTTCTCAGTTGGCCAATCTGCAGCAGTGCATATATTTCATACACCAAGTCTTTCACATTATCGAGACCGACCATCCGGTCCAACTCTTGCTGCCAATCGGCCCACGGCCCGGTTTGAGGCAGCGTCCTCGCGCTGCCGGCCGCCTCCGCAGTCGAAGCGGAACCGCCTGTCGTATCGGCATGACGCAGCACAACGTTGATTTGACGGGACGGCCGCATGACCACCGTTGCCGATTCCCGAACGCCTTCTTTACCCGCCCTCGCACTCATCGTTTTCACCTCAATGCCCTAGTCGGCGATTACACCGCATAACAATGTATTCCGACAGGGTGAAGCCTAGTATCCGAACGTAAGACGCAGCTTGTCCAGCTCCCATTTGGTGAAAGCCAGAATTTCGCGTGTCTCATGGTAAGCCATATTCATGACTTTGGAGTCCGTTACGCTGACCTGCACGGGTTTGTAACCGAGCGTCTCGGCTATATCGGCGGCACGTGCGCCGTGGTACCGATGCGTGACGATCACGGCCGATTGCCAACCTTTCTCCTTCATGATGTTCCGCGAAAAAAGTAAATTTTCGTATGTGCTGTGCGATTGGGTGTCCATCTCAATCGCTTCTGCGGGAACGCCTTTCTCCTGCAAGTAATCGCGCATTCCTTCCGCTTCCGTCAGCTTGGCACCGCCCGCATCCAACCCTCCGCTGACGATAAGATGGGGAAAAACGCCGGCCCGGAATAAGGCCAGCGCATGATCGAGCCGCTCCCGAAGTCCCGGGCTGGGCTTGTCGTTCCAGAGCGAGGCTCCGAGCACGATGCCTGCATCGGCGCGAACCGCATCGGCGTTACCGGAAACACCGGTAAACGAGGTAATCCGATAATAGAGCGAGCCGCACCAGATCAGGATCAGCACTAACCCAACGGCCACTACCCGCAAAAGGGTGCGAAACCGGCGGGGACGGGCGCCCCGTGCCACCTTGGCAGGGAACTTGAGATTGGTCGTCTCGTTCATGTCAGGGCGTTCCTTTCTCCCAACCGAGCTTTTCCAAGAAGACTTTGCGATGGTGAAGGCTCAGGTCGAAGTAAGGGAATTTATTGTGCCGGATCAGATCCATGAGTCTTGCCGCGGTCCGCTGAGCCATATCCGAATCCCTGGCGGTAATCAAGCCGTCGTCTAACGCCTCCTCAAGTTCATCTTCGTCGAGCAGAAGCAATTCTCCCGTCGGCAGCACGACGATATCCAGATACAAATCGTCGAACCAAGGAACTTGCTGATCTGTAAGACCTTGTATCTTGGAAATGTCGATATACCATTGGACGACGTTACCCTGAGGATCGAACATGGTCGTCACAACAAAATGCTCTCCCTTGGGAAAGTGCTGCATCCACAAGTAGCCCTTGTCCGCGAGACACATTCGGCGTCCGTTGTATTCTTTCCATAAAGGATCTCGAAGCTCGTGGATCCGGTATAACGTCACGAATCCATGAAATTGCGGTTCGTCCATCGGGAAACAAGCGTAGCTCTTTTTCAATATTCGGCGCCAATTGGCCCTGTCGGAAAACTTTCGTTTCATGCGCATGGATGTTCCTTTCCGTCCGGCCGATTCCGGTCTCGAAAAAAGCCGGGGGAGTCTCAATATTACCCAAAGCTTACCACAACTCGACGCCGCCCACCAGTTATCCGAGGAGTCCGGCGTTGTCCGCAGTTGACGGGAAGATACGATAAAAACCCGGCTCCTGTGAGAAGCCGGGTTTGCTCGGTGCCGTCAGGGACTCGTGGTTGGTGACGAGGAGACTGGCGGACTTGAACTTGTACTGGGGGACTTCTCTGAACCTGGTTACACGCTTGGAGACGGAGATGGACTTGGCGATGGAGAGTCTGAGGGAGACGGAACGGGTGACGGATCGGGTGACGGCTGTCCACCGCCAAGTCCTCCGCCGTTATCTCCTCCATTGCCGTTTCCTGCGCCATTATCTCCTCCGCCACCCGGTAGTTGCCCCGGATCACCGGATTGTTGTCCGGGATCGCCCGGTGAAGGCGAAGGCTGATCGGACGGCGTGGGCGAGTTCTGCATACCGCTGTTAATCAGCACCGATACCTGTGCGGACGGCGGGCTCTCCGTTGTCGTGGCTGCTTCATAAGCCGTCACATAATACGTATACGTCTCATCCGGCAAAATCGCGAAGTCATCGAAAGCCGGATCTGCCGTTTCCGCTACCCTGGTGAAGCCCGCATCGGCAGCAGCTTTGCGGTATACCCTGTAGGTGACGCTGCCGTTATTGTTCGGCACACCGTTCCAAGTCAGATGCACGGAGACGTTATCGGGCGAGTATGTGCCGGACAAGCCCGAAATCGCGATACTTTGCGGACTGTCCGTCACGCCTCTAGGTTTGGGGAACGACAGCTTCTGCCTTCCTTGCAGCGCTTTGGACATGACGGTGGAGAACATGGTAGCGGCTTGGCCGCTGCTCTGTCTGACCAAGTGATTCTTGTCGGTATTGTCATAACCCATCCAAACCGCCGCGGTCCACTCCGGAGTATATCCCACGAACCAAACGTCCCGGTTCGCGCTCGAGCTTAATCCCTTAATACCGTGCTGCGTGGTACCTGTCTTGCCGGCTACTGTGCGGCCGGCAATTTGGGCGCGGACACCTGTGCCGCCCGGCTGGACGACTCCTTGCAGGAGTTGCGTGACATAATAAGCCGTTGCGGGAGAGATCACTTTTTGGGCTTTGGGCTCTTTAAACTGGTATACCATATTGCCCCGCTTGTCTGTGATCGACAAAATACTGTGCGGGTCCTGCAGCGTTCCGCCATTGGCGAAGGTGCCATACGCCCGAGCCATCTGCAGCGGAGAGACCCCGTGAGTCAACCCGCCGAGTGCGATCGAAAGATTGCGGTCTTGCTTGGAATCCAGTTGAATCCCGAGTTTATCCGCAAATGTAATGCCCTTGCTCACGCCTAACTGATTCAGCAGCCAAACGGCCGGTTGGTTACGCGATTCCTTGATGGCCTGCTCCATGCTGAGCGCTCCAATATATTTGGTTCCATTCGAATCGGCCGGGCAGTATTTTCCGTTGTCGTAACATGTTTTGTCGTCGCGCAGTGTGGACCACGGAAAATAATTGCCGGTTTCGATTGCCGGTCCATAAGTGGCAATCGGCTTAAACGAAGAGCCCGGCTGCCGCGCTTTGGTTACCCGGTTCCAGCCTTTCTTCGCATAATCTCTTCCGCCTACCATGGCGATGAGAGAACCGTCGTGTTGATCCATGATGACCATGGAGCCTTGGATTTGGGTCTGATCCTTGCTTTTTTCAAACATGGAGTCTTTATTGAATGTATCCTCCATGATTTTCTGCGTTTTGGTATCGATCGTTGATTTAATCGTATAGCCGCCGCTCAACAATTCCTCCTCGCTGAGCCCGGTCTGAGTCTTCGCTTCCTCCACGGCATAATCGATATAGGACAAATACTGTTGATTTTGGTGCGGAACGACGTCCGGATTGTAATCCACCTGTTTGGCCGCAACTGTCTGTGCGGCCGTGATCAGTCCCTGCTGTTGCATCAAATCCAGCACGACGGCGCGGCGTTCCTTGGACTTCTCCGGATTTTTGATCGGGTTGTAGGTGCTTGGAGCTTTCGGCAGACCGGCCAGCGTCGCAATCTCCCAAGGCTGCAGCTGCTGCTTGGGATCCTTGCTCGTGATGTCCTTATTGAAATAATACTTCGCTGCGGTTTTGATCCCATACTGCCCTTGCCCGAAATAGATCCGGTTCAGGTACAATTCCAGAATTTCATCCTTGCTCTTATGACGTTCAAGCGCGAGCGCAATGGAAGCTTCCGTTCCTTTACGGAAAAGCGTCTTATCCGTATTCAAGAACAGGTTGCGGGCGACTTGCTGTGTAATTGTGCTGGCGCCTTGTGCGCTGCTGCGTGAAACGACGTCTTTGACCAACGCACGGCCGATCCCTAACAAATCGACGCCGCCGTGCTCGTAGAATCGCTTGTCTTCCGTCGCAACAAATGCGTCCTTCAACAATTTCGGAATCTGGTTGATCGGCACAAAATCGCGGTTTCCTTCCGAAACGTACAGTTTGGCCACCTGCTTGTCATTTCGGTCCACAACAACGGATGCCTGGTCCAAATTTAATTTGTTGATATTTTTGCTCAGTATGCGTTCCCCATTCAAAATGACGAGCAAATAAGCCACGACGGCGCATACGATCCCCAGCAGAACGACAAAGAACAGCCAAATGAGTCCTCTTCTCTTGCTGCGTTTGCCGGGTGTCTTAGACGGGCGTTCTCTACCAGTCGCAGTTGCTTTGCGGCCGGTGTTTTGTTGTTCTGACAAGTCGGTTTCCCCCTTAACTCTTTTCTCTCTCTGTATCTTATACCCACTTACCAATCTCCCAAAAGTGACGCTAATGGGAAGAACTTTGGAACTTCTCGAACATCTCTTTTAAGAGCATACGCTTTGAAAATGAAAATCCCCTTAAAAAAAGAGAGAACAACCCGCCTAAGAGGGTTGCTCCGGTCCGGCTCTATTCCGTTAGACGCTTGGCTGGGGGAAAAAGTTTCACTTCTCAGCTTCTGCCGTCGGCCTCGGGTCAGGCGTCGGCGCTGCTGTCCTGCTGCATAAGGGATACGTTGCGCTGAGGCATGAACGTGCTGATGGCATGCTTGTAAACCATCTGCTGCCGTCCCTCGCTGTCGATCACGATCGTGAAGTTGTCAAAGGCGCGGACCACGCCGCGAATTTGAAACCCGTTGGTCAAATAAACGGTGACCGGGATACTGTCTTTGCGAAGTTGATTGAGAAACGTATCCTGAATGTTAATGGATTTGTTCATTGGCCAAAAACCCCCATCGCCAAAAGTTAAGGAAACTGAAGTCGTTTTTCTCAAGGAATATATTCAAGACCTAAAGAAAACTTTCCTGCTATTATAGCACAAATCGAACGGAAATGATCGGTGCTATTTTCAGTGTCGTCCATGTCGATCCAAGCAAGGTCCTTCATTCTGCGGAACCAGGACAGCTGGCGCTTGGCATAATGACGGGTATCCCGCTTAAGCAGCTCCACGGCTGACAGCAAATCGGCCTCTCCACACAAATAGGAGGCAATCTCCTTGTATCCGAGCCCCTGCATCGCAACGGCGCTTCTCGGAACTCCGGATTTCAGCAGCGCTTCTACTTCGGCGACGAGCCCTTCCGCCATCATGATGTCGACCCGTTGGTTAATCCGCCGGTACAGCTCCGCACGATCCATCGTGAGACCGAGCAGGCATAGACGGTACGGAGAAGTCTTATCGTCGCCCCGGGACTGGGCTTGCGATTGCGACAGCGTCAAACCTGTCGTCTCGTATACTTCAAGGGCGCGAATGACCCGCCTGACATCGTTGGGATGAAGTCGCTCCGCAGTCGCCGGATCGACGGCCGCAAGCCGTGCGTGGAGTGCGTCCGCTCCGTGTTGCTCTGCGTAATCGCTCATCCGCTCACGGAACACTTCGTCTCCGGTGTCTCCCTGGAAATCGTATCCGTAACATACCGACTCCACATACAAGCCGGTCCCGCCGACGATAAACGGCAATTGGCCGCGAGAATGGATATCGTCGATTTGATCGGTGCAAAGCTGCTGGAATATGGATACGGAAAACGGCTCTTGCGGTTCGAGAATATCGATCAAATGATGCGGCACACCTTCCCGCTCTGCAGGCGGCAATTTGGCCGTCCCGATATCCATCCTTCTGTACACCTGCATCGAGTCGCCGCTAATAATTTCGCAGCCGAAGGTTTGGGCGATTCGCAGACTCAGCGCCGTTTTGCCGACTGCCGTCGGTCCGACCAGCACGAGCAGAGGCGGCCGGTTGTCTTCATCTGACGGGTTCAACCCGGATCACCCCATATGCGACAGCCGACGAGGAAGTCCGTTCCTGAACGAAACCGAGACGGGCAAATTCGCCGCTGTCGCTTGAGTTTTTAAGAATCACCGTTTTGCGGGCGACGCGAACGGCGTCGCGTATCGTATCCGGCGAAATCGGATCCCGTTTGGCATGAGACCTGACCGGCCGCAAAGACGCGGATGTCCTGACCGGCCGGTCGAACATCGGATCGAAATATACGACATCTACGCTTTTGTTCGCCATATTGCGAAGAAAGGCCGTATGATCGGCATGAAGCAGTTCAACCCGGCGACAGGCGGCATCCGCTTCCGGCGAACCTGTATCGGCGGAACGAAGCCCTTCCCTTACCACGGTACAGAGAAGCGCTGACGCTTCAAGAGCGGTGACTTTCCCGTCCTCTCCAACCGCATAACTGAACACGATGGCGTCAGAACCGAGTCCCGCCGTGCAATCAAGCACGGTATCACCCGGATCGACGCCCGAAGCGGACAACATGTTGTCCAAACCTCCCTGGATCAGCCGCTTCACCCGGATCAGCGCCATGCTGGGATGAAAAAAAAGCGGAGGCGTTTCCTCCGACACATAACGCAGCCCAGTAGCCGAAACGACAAGAATGCCTCCGGGTCCATACTTTCTTGCCATTCCCCGCAATGTGTCTCTTCTGCGCGGTATATAGACGGCGCCGAGCTCATGCGCAACACGCGCGGCCTGTTCTACAATCTGCGGGCCAGGTTGTTCGGCCGTTGTCACGATCACTACATCACCCGCTTGAACATTTTCTCCAACTCGTACGTGCTGAAGCTGATCACGATCGGCCGCCCATGCGGACACGTGTACGGCTGCCGGCACTGTCCAAGCCGGCTCAGCAGCCGTTCTGCCGCTTCCCGGGAGAGCGCTTGATTTGCTTTAATGGAAGCTTTGCAGGAACATAAAATGGCCGCTTTCTCCCGCAGTGCATGAAGATCGATCTTCCGTTCGGTCAACACCCAATCTGCGATTTCCCTGGCGATGTCCGCTTCGTCCCCTTCCGGAAACCAATGTGGAACCGCCCTCACAATAAAGGTATTGCCCCCGAAATCCTCCAAATATACGCCGGCGCTTTCGAAGATGGGAAGCCGCTCACGCAGCAACGTATATTCGTCGGGAGCAAATCCCAGCGTGACCGGGAGCAGCAGCTCCTGGCTCGCCTCTTGGGGCCGCCCGAATTTGTCGTAATAGTATTCGTAGTGAATTCGTTCATGTGCGGCGTGCTGGTCGATCAGATACATTCCGGTTTCGTTCTGTGTCACGAGATAAGTGCCGTGCAGCTGACCGATCCAACTCAGTTCTGGAAACTCCGGGCGAGAGGCCGGTGTTTCCGCCGGTGCTGCGAACGCCGCCTGCCAAACGGATTCCGGCACCTTGTCGGCAGACGTTGACCGTGAAAAGTCCTGACTTGCGGCTGGGCCGGACGGTGTGTTCGCACCGACGGCATGCTTCTCAAACGATCGAGATCCGGCAGCCTGTGGAGCATATACCGGCTTCACCTCGGCGATCCCCGAGGAATCGGATGCCACCGCGGTATCCGTGGATACGTCCGGAGGCTTCACCTGGAACCGGATTTGGTCCTGCACCCAGAAAGGCGATTTGGCATTGGTACGGACCGATGTGGCAGATGGGATGTAGGCTTGAGTGGCCAATGCTTCCTTAACGGCTTGCTCGATGAAGGATCTCAGCTCGTTCTCTTTGCTAAACCGAACTTCCAGCTTGGCCGGATGGACGTTAACGTCCACGAGCGTCGGGTGCATGCGCAGATGCAGTACGGACAGCGGATACCGGTGCACCGGCAGCAGGGTGTGGTACGCCTGAAGCAGCGGCTGGACAACCGCCTGGCTTCGCACGTATCTTCCGTTTACCAATACGGTCACGGCATTGCGGTTTGCCCTCGTCTCGACCGGAAGAGCGGTGAGACCGGTTAACGAATAATCCGGATGTTCCGCTTTCACGTCGACCATCGCTTTCGCCGCGGCCGTTCCGTATATCGCTGCGACCACTTGCCGCAAATCCCCCGTCCCTGCCGTTCTCAGCAACACGGTGCCATTGTGGCGGAACGTAATAGCGATGTCCGGACGAGCAAGCGCTTGACGATACACAACATCGGATAAATGACCGAGCTCCGTCTGAATCGTCTTCATATATTTCAACCGCGCCGGCGTATTGTAAAACAACTCGCGGACGATCATTTCGGTACCTTGCGAGGCGTTCGTTTCCCCTTCGCCTTTGACCGAACCGCCCTCAATCTCCACAAATCGGGCCAGACCTCTTCCATCCGGTGCACTCGCACACCGGACTTTGGCGACAGCCGCGATACTCGGCAGCGCTTCGCCCCGAAAACCAAGTGTAGCGATTTGGAATAAGTCCTTGGCGCTGTAGATTTTGCTTGTGGCGTGGCGTTGAAAAGCCGTCATCAAATCGTCCGGCTGGATTCCCGCGCCATCATCGGCCACCCGCACAAGCGTCAGGCCGCCTTCTTCCGTGGTGATGTCGATACGGCTGCTCCCGGCATCCACCGCATTCTCGATCAGTTCCTTCAACACCGAAGCCGGACGCTCCACCACTTCTCCGGCGGCGATCTGGTTGGCCAAATGTTCGTCGAGCGGACGAATAATGCCCATTCCTTCTCCTCCTTGCCCCGTTATTTTACGGTTAACCGCAACTGACCCTGAGCGGTATCTACCGACAGATTCGGGAACCAATTTTGCATGGTGCGAATGTCGATCAAGTTCCAGCCGCCCTTGTTTGTCAGGCGTTCATCTCCGAGTTTGATGCTATAACTATGGTCGTGGTCCTTCAGCGTGATCGTCTGTGCCTTAGGGTCGAAACCGATATCCGCTCCGGCCATGGCAGACGCGAGGCGAACATTCGCATACCATAGGTTGCCTCGAAGAACAGCAGCGTAAGGCTCAACCGTGCGTACCCCGTTCACCACGATCGCACCATTCGTCGTCGTCATCGCCAAGGCATGTCCTCCGGCGTCTCGGAACGCCCGGACGAGCTGTTCGCCCGAGCCATAGACGACATGGTCCGGTGTAAGTCCCTTTTTATTGACCTTGTGGCCATTCGGAGTGAAATATTCTTGTACGGTGACTTTGAGGACTCCGCCGCTTTGCAACGGAAGAATCGATTGAACGACTCCCTTGCCGAACGTTTGGGTGCCGATCAGCTTGGCGACGCCGTAATCCTGCAAAGCCCCGGCGAACAGTTCGGATGCGCTGGCGGAATTGCCGTTCACCAGAATCGTGATCGGATACGATTTGCCGCTTCCTTGAACGGACAAGGGACTATCGTTGCCATCCCGATCCTTCAGGTGCGCAAGTACCCCGTCCTTCAGAAAGTAACCTGCGATTTGTTGTGCCGCGTTCACATAACCGCCGCCGTTGTTGCGCAGATCGATCACCAATGACGACATGCCGGCCTGCTCCAGTTTGTCGAGTTGCTTGCGAAACGCTTCGCCGGCGTCTGAAGAAAAGCCGGACAACGCCAAATATCCGACGCCGTCTCCCATCATTTGCCCCGTTGCAACCGGAATTTGCACGGATTTGCGGGTTATCGTATAAGAGAAGGCTTTGCCGTCGCGGGTCACCCCGATCGTCAACGTCGTTCCTTCGGCTCCACGCAGTTGTTTCTGCAGCTCGGTAACGGACAAACCTTTCACGGATTTTCCATCAGCCGAAACGATTGCGTCACCAGGAAGCACACCAGCCGCTTCAGCCGGACTGCCGGTTATCACATCCTCTACATAAACAACGCCCTTCTCTTCCGCCATCACGATGCCGATTCCGACGAATGTCTGTTCCAGAGTGTCCGAGAACGTCTTCCATTGCTCCGGATCAAAATACTCTGTGTAAGGGTCATGCAGCGAATTAACCATCGCATCGATGGCCGCCCCGTTCAAATCTTTATCCGCCGGCTTGTCCAAATGGTATTGCTCGAGCAGAGTACGCACTTCGTTGACCTGATCTGTGGTGGCCGCCGCTGATGCTGTCGTCCATGTGCCGGTAAGAGCTAATGATAGCAATAGTGCGAGTAAGATCCGAAATCCGATCCGTTTTTGGGCTTTCATGAGGATTCCCCATTCTCAGTGAGTTGTATTTTCGTATCGTTCAGCCACTCCAGCGCCTGGAGCGGGGTCATCCGCATGACATCCAGCTTGCGAAGCTTTTCCAAAAGCTTGTCTGATGCGGGAGAAACGGCTTTTTTCAATTTCTCTTCCTTTAAGGGCTCGCTGAACATCGACAGTTGAACCGCCTGAGATGAGTGTCCGGGCGCCTTCTCAGGCACAGTGGATAAAGCGGCCGCTGTCTCGCGGAAAGATTCTTTCTCAGGGCGTAGTGCCGAAGATCCGCTCTCAAGCAACGAATAAGCACGCGTTACGATCGAATCGGGAAGCCCTGCGAGCTGCGCACAGTAAATACCGTAACTCGAATCCGCCGCTCCGGGCACCAGCTTGCGCAGGAAGGTCACGCCGTCCGCGCTCTCTTTAACGGCCATACAGCCGTTCCGGAGGGAAGCCAATGAAGTTTCCAAGTGAGCAAGCTCATGAAAATGGGTCGACACAAGCGCCTTGCAACGAATATGATCGTGCGCGTATTCGATGACCGCTTGGGCGATCGCCATCCCTTCATCGGTAGAGGTGCCTCGCCCGAGTTCGTCGATGATCACCAGGCTTCGTTCGGTGGCTTGCTCCGTCATCACTTGGATGTCTTTCATTTCGACCATAAACGTACTTTGCCCGCCGACCAGATCGTCGGCCGCGCCGATGCGGGTGAAGATGCGGTCGACGAAAGGCAGCTCGGCACGTTTGGCAGGTACGAAACAGCCGATCTGCGCCATGATGCAAATGACCGCCACCTGCCGCATATAGGTGCTTTTACCCGCCATGTTCGGTCCGGTGATGAGAAGGACCGAGTTGTCCGGCGTCAGCGCGGTGTCGTTGGCAATAAAGCTGCCGTTGTCGTTGACAGCTTCGACAACCGGATGCCGGCCTTCCCCGATATGCAGCTCGTACCCGCCACTCCATCTGGGCCGGGTATAACGACGTTCCGCAGACACTTCTGCAAAAGACTGCAAGACGTCCAGCGAGGACAAGCCCTCCGCAAGTTGTTGAAGCCGCGGGATGCGGCCGGCAATCTCATCACGAAGCCGGATGAACGTCTCGTATTCGAGATCGACCATCCGGTCTTCCGCTTCGAGAATGAGCGCTTCTTTTTCTTTTAATTCCGGTGTCACGTACCGTTCCGCATTCGCCAATGTCTGTTTGCGCTCATAGCGGCCTTCCGGCAGAGACGACAAATTCGACCGGGTCACTTCCAAATAATAGCCGAACACTTTGTTGAATCCGATTTTCAGCGATTTAATGCCGGTCGCTTCCCGTTCCTGCCGCTCCAGCTCGGCAATCCAGCGTTTTCCGTTATGGCTTGCCTCTCTGAGTTCGTCCAGCTTGGCATCAAAACCGGCTCGGATCAGCCCTCCATCCCTTACGGACACAGGAGGTTCTTCCGCGATGGCTTGTCCGATCGCTTCGGCGATGTCCGCGCAGGCATCCAATTGATCCGCCAACAGGGTGAGTGGAGGCGACCCGATGTCCCGGCACAAGCTCTGGATGGCGGGGACTCGCTTCAAAGAAGCTTTCAGTGCGTTAAGATCCCGCGCGTTGGCCGTTCCGTACGCGATTCTGCCCACGAGACGCTCCAAGTCGTACACTTCTCCAAGCTCGCCTCGCAGTTCCTCCCGCCTCATCCAGTCCTGATGAAGCGCTTCGACCGCATCCAGCCTCCGTTCCGCCGATTCCCTGTCGAGCAGCGGCTGATCGATCCAACGTTTCAGCAGCCGTGCGCCCATGGCCGTCCGGGTCCGGTCCAGCAACCACAGAAGCGAGCCTTTGCGAGAGCGGTCTCTCACCGTCTCCGTGAGCTCGAGATTCCGGCGGGTAAAGGCATCCAACGCCATGTAAGACTGGGGATCGTAGGCCTTCACCGTACGCAGGTGGGCGAGCGAGCGTTTTTGCGTTTCGCTCAAATAACCGATCAGCCCCGAGACGGCCAGCCGCCTCACTTCTTCGTGCGTTTGCCAAGGCTCTTCGGGGAATTGCCTGGTGAGCCAGTCGGCGTCATCTTGTGTACGTTCGGTGCACAGAACCGTCCGCCCCGATCCGCGCGTCTCTTCCTCCACGATTTCAAGCGCACGCCCATCCCCGATCGCCTCGACCGGTTTGTACACGTTGAGTGCATTTTTAACCGCTTCACGAGCCGTCTCGAACGAAGTAACGTACAATTCACCTGTGGTAAGGTCACACGCGGACAGGCCGAATCTTCCCTCGCGCTCAGCGACGCCTACAATGAAATTGTTAGTCGATTCGCCGACCTGTTTCGTTTCCATGACGGTGCCGGGTGTGACGATCCGGACGATCTCACGACGCACGACGCCTTTGGACGCCTTCGGATCCTCCACCTGTTCGCAAATCGCGACTTTGTAACCTTTTTCGATCAGTCTCGCTATGTATCCTTCAGCCGCATGATACGGAACGCCGCACATCGGCACCCGTTCTTCCTGCCCCGCGCCGCGCCCGGTTAACGTAATGTCCAGCTCGCGCGCCGCGGTTGACGCGTCTTCGAAAAACATTTCATAGAAATCGCCGAGACGAAAAAACAGCAGCGCATCGCGCGCCTCCGCTTTCACGGCGAGATATTGTTCCATCATCGGGGTATATCCGGCCATGTGGATCCTCCAGTAGTCGGGGGATTTAGTTAATAGACTAGGATTCCATTATAGCAAAAAATACCGGGGCGGGGGAGTAGAGGGTAATTGAGAGGAGACGGATCGATTTCTTTATCTCTCATTTCACCGGAATCCCCCACTTGCGGCGAATGTCGGCCGTTTCGTCCCAATGGCGACCTTCCCGCACCGAGCGGAACACGAAGTCGACATCGTCTGCGTATCTCGGATACCCAGCCGTCCGTTGGACCGACTCATAAAACTGCAACGCCGAATCCCGCAGCCGATCCTGGACTGTGTCGCCGTAAAAAACTTCGCGCAGTGTGTCCTCATCCAATGGTCGAACCGCTGCGAGTTCGCGTGAATGCTCGGCCGCGATTTTCGCGAGCGCGAGCACGCCTCGGGTTAGACGCGGCGAAACGAGCCAGCTTGGCGGCGTGCGGTATTCGAAGCCGCCATGCGACTGGCGGCGAAAATCGCCGAGCGCGCCATAACGAGGCCGCCTCGCAGCGGCGCCCGGCGGCTCGAGCAGCCGGAGCGGCAGCGCGACGGCGTTGTCGAGCGCGCGCAGCCGCTCGCCCGTTAGCGCGGCGCCGCTCACATGCACGTGCCCGCCGAGAGGCAGGCCTCGTACAGGCCAAGCGCCGGCGCGCCACGCCAGCGGCGCCTCTCCGCACCGCAGCGACGCAGCGCGCAGCAAACGCCGCAGCTGCGCGGCAACGGCGCCCGGCTCCGCAGCCGGCTCCGGCCGCAGCTCCGCCAGCGGCCAGACCTTGACTCCTCGTACAACCACGGAGTCGCAGCCCGCAGCCCCGTCGCGTGGAAAATAGCGCGAAGCAGGCACGATCTTGCCTTCCCGCGACAGCAACACGAACTCGGGATCGGCTCCCAGCGTGGCGACTACTCCCCCGGCAGTTTCCGCCTCCCAACCTGCCGCAAACGCCCGAATCACCTGTGCGGTCCTTCTTTCTCCCTCCCCTGGTGACGGCCTCATCACTGGGGACAGCCCGGCGATCGAAGGTCGTCCGGCATTGTCCGTCTCCACCTCCACTTGTCCAAAATCCAGTCCCAACGAATAGATCGCACGTACAGCGGCTCTCACTACGATCCGCCGCAGCCGATCGTCCGGTTCCGTCCGTTCCACGATACGTTTCTTCCCATCGTATCGACGAACACGGCGCACGTCCGTGGCTTCCAAATCAAATACGGTGACGGTAAACCGGCGGGTCTCCACTGCTTGTCCACCATCCCGGCCGACCACTCTCGATCCTTCCCGTTCCAATCGTTGGACAATCCGGATATACGCAATCGCTGCCGTCACCCCAGCAGTCCCATTCATGCGCCACGGGCTGCGGATAGTCCGAACAGCCTCTCCCGCCACTCGTCCCTCCCCATCCAAACACAACACGCAGTCGTCCATTCCCGGTTCCACACCCTCGGGAAGGGCCAGCACGCCCGCGACACGCAGCCAGTCGGGTACACTGCCTCGCGTCCCGTACCAAACCTTACCCCCGATGCCGCTCACGCCATCACCTCCGTACAAACACGGGAAGGGCCGTCCCGCCGGCGCGTATACGCCGAAGCCGAATGACCCTTCCCTTTTTCCATCCCGACCGGTCTCCGCCCTGCGGCACCCGCCGCACCATACGGGCAAATTCCGTCGACCCGAAAGGGCACCCGCCCTCGACTTCGCTCCCGCTTCTGCATAGACTTAAGTATCGGTCCATGACCGCGGCATTACAGATCGTCTTCCAACAAATCGGAATCGAGATCCTCGAAATCACCGTCGTCGGCAAGACCGTAATCATGATCTTTACCGTCGTCGTCATATGCATTCGGGTCTACCAGGACGTACACTTTCGTTTCCGCCACCATTTCCACGGCAAATTCACGCTCCACCCGCAGCACGACGGAAGAACCGCCTCCTCCGATCGTCGCTTCGACGCAGTTCGGCTCCTGGGTTGATTCCGCGGACACCTCTTCCGTCGAAGTCCGGTGCTTCGGATCCACATACGAAAGAGGCACGAGATCTACATAAGTAATCGTCTCTTTGGCCACGTCCGTTTGGGAGTTTTTGTTGTACGAATACCAGATGTTAATATCGTAGGACCCGATAACTTCAACGCCGTCCCCCGATCTTACCGCCTCGTACTGGTGATTAATAATCCACGCCCCCAGAATGCTGGAAGGATGGTGCGGCGGCATCACGGTGTGGGTAACCGTCGAAAACTTCCGGCCTTTGCCGCAAACCGCTTTCGTGATGATTTCCCTCCGCTGCAGCCGTCTATCCGCAATTGCCATTCGGTAGACCTCCTCCATGCGATCAATTCACTTAAAGTCTATGCAGGACATTCGTCTAGAGTGACAAAAATGTATCCGTGCACGAACCCTTCAAGTTTCATTGTATGACCGCCGAAGAGGAAGATTCCTTCGGTGTTTTGGAACGTTCCGCAATGGCGAGACAACGCTTCAATTCCCGTGAAAGCTGTAGAAGTGCCGCCCTCGTCTCAAACTCGTCCCTGCTCATCGGAAGAGGCATGATTCGGAAGCTGTTTTCCAGTCTTTGCAGTTCCTTCTCCGTTTCCCCCTCGTAAAATTCCGATTTCACATCTTGCGCCAGCCGGTCGAATAGAGCGGCAATCCGATCCGCTTGCGGAACCTTCCGCGAGACCAAGGCGACCGATTCCATCATCAGCTGGATTGAATCGAGCTGCTCTCTGCGCATATGAAAATAGAGCTGCCAAGGCTCGTCCTGCGGGATCAGCCGATTTTCGCGCGCGCGTTTGGAGATCTCAATTCCTCGCCCGATCGCTTCTTCCACCCGAAGCAACTCCTCGCCGTCCCATACCTTTTCGGGATTGCGCAAGTTTAAGGCCATCTCCTCAAAAATCGCCGAAAAAGACTCTTCTGTCACCGCACGAAGCAGCAAGAGCTCCTTGTTTTCTTCCGGCATATAAATGAGATTGAAAATCGTGGCCCACCCAAGACCGATGATAAGCAGTTCCAGCTCCCCCACCAATGTGGCGACCGACACTTGTTCCTTGGCGTATAAATGGAACACGACGACAGCGCCGGTAATGATGCCTTCCTTCAGCCCGAATCGGGCAAGCAGTGGAAAGGCAAGCAAAACATAAATGGACAACACCCAAATATGGAAACCGATGATCACAAAAAGAGCCGAAGCGAGCAGCAGACCGACCACAGAAGCCGAAAAACGGGCAAAGACGATCCGCAGTCCTCTCCAGCGCGTCGACTCCACGCCTAATATCGCCAATATTCCTGCCGACAAAGGATTGGGGACCTGCAGCAGCATACCGGTCCCAATGGCGGCAAGTGTGGCGACTGAAGTTCTGATGACCCGATTACCGAAATATCCACGTAATTTACGTAAGGCATTGGGAAAGCGCACTTGCCTCCACCCTCCTAACCCAACCCGAAGTTGGAAATTCCTTTGACTGATTCGATCGTAACAATTGCGAACAGGTACGTCAAAAAACCCCTTCCGACGGAAGGGGTTGCGTTCGTCCATATGCCATGGACAACCAATCATAAAACTTACAAATGGTAAATATCCTTATACTTGGTTTCGAGATAATCGCACAGATAGGACGACTTGAGCTCCTGGCCGCTAACGCTTTGAATGATCTCGGCGGGCTGCAGCAGCTTGCCGTGACGGTACACTTGTTCCGTCAGCCATTCCTTCAGCGGATGAAGTTGACCGGCCGCGATTTGATCATCGAGAGCAGGAAGCTTGCGGTTGGCAACGTCCATGATTTGTGCTCCATACATATTGCCGAGCGAATAGGAAGGGAAATACCCGAATGCGCCACCTGACCAATGCGTATCTTGAAGCACCCCCACCGAGTCGTTCGGGGGTTCAATGCTAAGAGCTTCCATGTATTTGGCGTTCCACACTTCGGGAAGATCCCGCGCGGACAAGCCTTCGTTAAACAGCATTTTCTCGATCTCGTAACGGATCATGATGTGCAGGTTATAGGTCAATTCGTCGGCATCGATCCGGATGAAACCCGGTTCAACCAGATTGACCCCGCGATAGAAGGCTTCCGCACTCACATTGTCGAGCTTGCCGGGGAAATGTTTTTTCAATTCCGGGAAATAATGCTGCCAGAATGCCCGGCCCCGGCCGACCATGTTCTCCCACAGTCGCGATTGCGACTCGTGAATGCCCATCGACGTTCCGGAACACAGCAGGGTGCCGGCGAGTTCCGGGTCGATATTTTGCTCATACAACGCGTGTCCGCCCTCGTGAATCGTCCCGAATAGAGCGGACGTTAAATCGTGCGGCAAGTAACGTGTCGTGATTCGTGCATCTCCGAGATTGAGCCCGGTCATGAACGGATGGACGCTTTCATCAAGCCGGCCGGCTTCAAAATCGTAACCCATTTCCTTCAAAATAAACTTGCTGAACGCTTTCTGTGTTTCCTTGTCGTACGTTCCTTCCAAGAAAGAAGTATCCGGCCGGTTACCGTCTTTGGCGATCGCGATCACCAGCGGCACCAGACGGCCTCTCAGTTCGCCGAACAGCCGATCCAACTCGGTCGTGGTTAGTCCGGGCTCGTATAAGTCAAGCAGCGTATCATAAGGCGTCGCTTTGGCGCCCCACAATTCGATGAACCGGCGGTTGAAGTCGATGATTTTCTCCAAATAAGGAACGAAGCCCGGAAAATCGTTGTTCTCCTTCAATTCTTCCCAGGCGGATTCGGCTTGCGAGGTCAACACCACGTACTCGCGGTATAGCTCGGGAGGCAGCTTGCGGTTGCGGTCGTAATCCTTCTTGCTTTCTTCCACCAGTCTGCGGTCGATGCGGCTCAATGTCGGCAGTGTGGCAGAGGAAGACAATCGATCGATCAGCTCTCCCATTTCGTCCGAAGTGGAAATGCGGAACGATTCGGCAGACAAAGCACCGACCGCCTCCGAACGCAGCGGGATTCCTTTGCGGGGCGCACCTGTTCTCATGTCCCAATAGGCTACACCCAAGATTTCACCATATTGCTTGATCAAACCGGTTAACTCCCGGAAGCGCTTTAACGTTTCCGTTACCGGCGTTTTGCTCTCGGTCACGCGGATCCGCCCTTTCCTTCAATGGGTTCTCGTCCCCTTGATCATACCTTCCGCAATATTTATAATCAACTTACTGACGTCGAGGCTAACCTCCCCGTGAAGACAAGGAAGGTACACATGAAGGTGCTATGGAGTTCGGATGCCGTGGAAGAGTTGCGCAAACGATATGGGAGCGACGTTAAGATATGGCGTCTGGTTTACGACACCGAAGGCTGCGGCTGCGCCGTGAACGGCGTCCCGGCCCTATGGGCCGTGAATGCTCCGGAACCCGGCGATACAGCTGCGGACAGCGATCCGTTCACGCTGTGGCATGATCCCCGGCACGCCCTTTATTTTGAGGATACGCTGCGGATCTCTTATCAGCCGGAAACCAGGAGCTTCCGCTTGGCTAGTGACGGACAGATTTACACCAGCCGCATGGTGCTGGGCGATCGAAGAGAGCAGACAAGCACAGCCGACGGCCGTGCTTAAACAGCAAGGAGGAAGACATTTGCGCAAAATTGATGAAATCTTGTCGTTCAACCAAGAATTTGTGGAGAATAAACAATATGAAAAGTATCTGACCACCAAATTCCCCAACAAAAAGCTCGTGATCGTCACCTGCATGGATACGCGGCTGACCGAACTTCTCCCGCGAGCGATGAATCTACGCAACGGAGACGCCAAAATCATCAAAAACGCAGGAGCGATCATCACGGCGCCGTTCGGCAATATTATGCGGAGCATTCTCGTTGCCCTCTATGAATTGGACGCCCATGAAGTGCTGATTATCGGACATCAAGACTGCGGGATGACCGGGATCGATCCTCAGCAGGTCGTGGGCCATATGATCAATCGCGGTGTGCCGACTCAAGCCATACATACACTGCAAAATTCCGGCATCAACTTGAACCGTTGGCTGCAAGGCTTCGACAACGTCCGGGAAAGTGTGGAGAACAGCGTAGACATCGTTCGGAATCATCCCCTGCTTCCGCCGGGAACGCCGGTGCATGGACTGATCATTCATCCGGAGACCGGTCGCCTGGAAATTGTCGTGGACGGATACGCCTACTTGGAACAACAAAAAGCATAAGAAGAGCTGTCCAGTTGGGTTTGAAAAGTCCACTGGAACAGCCCCTTCCTGTTGTGGGGATCTCGTTTTGTACAGGATTTGCGGTGTTCGACGGTCATCGTAATGCCCCAGTTCGATTTAACCCAACTACAGAACATCCGAGCCCCATCTTCTTATCTGTAGCTCGAATTCGCCCAATTGGAAGCCCTTATTTGGCGAAGCCACTACCAATACCACTTTCCAATTGGGTTATTTCGTCTTGAAGCGACTCTGTGTTCCAACCTGGTGTTGCAATTGGGCAAAACCTGATTACGCCATACATTGACAACGATTACGATCATGCATAGGTATTTTCATTGTCCTCGGCCGCGTCGCTTCATTTCGGCTGACAGCCTGCGTTTTTCGACCACTTGTGCCCGGTCCCTTCTAAGATGCTTGTGGATAACAAATCCATCGGCTTGCGCGGACGGCATTCCCCAGCGCCAGCCTTTGTCACTGCAGATGCGGATGCCTTCTTGGGTCAACCGGGGATCGGCAATCGGCAAATCAAGGTCATGGTAGACCGGGTCATCGGAATGGTTCCATTGCTCGCTAGTATTCGCCAACAGCCAGGCCAATCGTTCCCCGTCCAATCCGAGTTCGGACATTTTCGCCGAATCTGCTTCTTCCGCAGCTTTGGCCATCAGTTTGCGCGCGCCCGCCCAATTGCCGCGGCGTGCATGATAGCAGGCCACCGAAATCCGTACGAATACAAGCCAGCAGCCTTCATAACGTGAATCCGCGTGCTGCTTCCAATATTCCTCCATGATTTCGTGGCATTCGAAAAAATCACG
>JAQBPQ010000249.1 GCA_028287445.1 Cohnella sp. | reverse complement strand
GGCATCGAATTGAAAAGCCGGGAGGATTACGAGCCGTTGATCGGCCGCATGACGGGCAACGGATTCCGGTTCGTAGAGTTGAACAAGGATCCGCAGCTATTCAATATTTTAATTTGATTTACCAGGCGTACGCTTTGGGAGCCGCGCCCCCAGGGCCCGGGAAAATCTCGTCCAGCCGAGCCAGCACGTGAGCATCCAGTTTGACTTCTACCGCCCTGAGGCTTCGCTCAAACTGCTCCAGTGTGCGGCAGCCGAGGATCGGTGTGGTGACGGCCGGTTGATGCAGCAGCCAAGCCAAGGCGACGACGTCCTCCGTCTCATCGATTTCCGCGCACAGCCGGGTATAAGCCATTAGTTGTCCGCGGTGTTTCTCGATCCGTTCCCTCTGCTGTATGCTGCGGTGACCCACTTCCGGACGCAGTGCGTTGCCGCCCAGCAGGCCGGCTTCCAGGGGCGCCCAAACCATGACGCCTATCCCCAGCGATCGGCAGGCCGGCAGCACTTCAAGCTCCGGCAAGCGGCACAACAGGTTGTATTTGTGCTGCTCGGACACGAGCCCCAACATCCCCCGGGCTTTGGCTTCTCCCTGTGCTACAGCAAGATCCCATCCTGCAAAGTTGCTTGAGCCTACGTAGCTGACCTTCCCTTGCTGCTGAACCATTTGAAAAGCGCCCCAAAGCTCTTCCCAAGTCACGCTCCGGTCGATGTGGTGCATTTGATAAAGCTCCACATGGTCGGTTCCCAGTCTGCGAAGGGAGTCCTCCAGGTGTCGCCGGATTTTGTATGCCGAGAGCCCGGCTTCACTATTCGGGCCGTCCAGCGATTGGTTCATCTGGCCGTAAACTTTGGTCGCCAGCACGGTTCGCTCCCGGCGCCCGTCCCCCAAACGAAACCAACGGCCGATGATTTGTTCCGTAAGTCCGGAATTGACACCCCCGTATCCGTTAGCGGTATCGACAAAGTTGATTCCCGCATCCAATGCCGCATCCAAAATCCGATGAGCTTCCCGCTCCTCCGTGTCCACACCGAAATTCATCGTGCCCAGACACAATCGGGACACCCGCATCCCGGATCGTCCCAGTTTCGTATACTCCATGTTCGTTTCCTCCTTCTCCTCGTTTCACTACATCCCACATTATGAAACAGGGCAGCAGGCTCAGAACTGTGCTTTTGCCATCATAGCATAATACACGTCCCACTTGTCGGTAACTACCCGTAAACTCCTCCTCTCCAAACACTAGCAGAACCATTTGGCTAATGGATATCGATTGCATATAATGGAAGAGGCTTCCGAAACGAACGGCGACTCGGAACGTATTGGATTGAAGGAGTGCCTTTCTATGAAAACCGCAACTATGAAACAGTTACTTCCTACACACATGCTGCTTTACCTTTTCATTCTTTTTCTGGTTGAATTTGTACGCGGCGCGGCCTTGATCAGTTTTCTGTCGATTTACGGCAAAAAAGCGCTGGGCCTCGATTTGGATGTGATCGGAGCGGCCATCACCGCCTGTTATTTAATGGATACCGTTGTCAAATTGGCGATCGGATATTTGTTGGACAAGCTGTCGGTTCGGACCGTGGTGAACGTCGGGTTGCTGTTGTCGCTGGTCGGAATCGCGGTCATCGGACATGCGCATGCTCCCTGGCTGTTCATTACGGCTGCCGCCATTTACGGCATCGGAATTTCTCCCATCTGGATCGTCTGCCTGACCCGGATCAAAGAGGAGAGCCGCGGCCAGCAAATGGGGTTCCTGTATACGATCTGGCTGGTCGGCATGGGTTCCGGACCCGTCGTCATCAACCTGTTGCTGGATATGAGCTTCAACTGGGCCTATTGGACGCTGGTAGGGATTTCAATCATCGCTTGGGTGCTTTCGTTCATGCTGACTTCCGTAAGGGAGCTTCACATCGACCGGGTTCCTTTCCGCAAACAATTATCGATTTTCGGATCGAGACTGCGGGAAATGCGGGTGCTTCTGCCGGGGATGGTTCTGCAAACGCTGGGGGCGGGCATGCTGCTGCCGATATTGCCGAGCTTTGCCTCACATAGCCTGGGAATGACGCCCAACCACTACACCTTGTTATTGACGGTTGGCGGTGCTTTTACGGTCATTGGGCTGATCCCGATGGGAAGACTGGCGGACCGTCTGGGCAAAAAATGGTTCCTGGTCGCCGGTTTCCTGATCTTCGGGATCGTACTCTACTCGCTTACCCGCCACCCTTCTCTCGAATCGGCATTATTTTCCGCGCTCGTTCTCGGGCTGTCTTATGCGGCGGTGCTTCCTGCCTGGAATGCCTTGCTCGCCAATTACGTGCCTCCGGGTCAACAGGGGCTGGGATGGGGAGTATTCTCCACCGTGGAAGGGATCGGCGGAATGATCGGCCCCTACCTGGGCGGTCTGCTGGCGATACAATTCAGCGAATCGTGGGTCGTCCGGCTGGCGGGAGTTTTATTCATTCTGATCAGCTTGTTTTATATGTTTTTCCCTTTCCGTTTGTTTCGCGGGGAAAAACCGGCGGCTCCCTGACATAAGCTTTGTCGTTGCACGGAAATGGAGGAGAAATCGACATGCATATCCCGGTTTGGCTGGCTCTGGATTGGCGAGAGTGGGTCACCTCACTCAAAAATTTGAAACTCGATGACATTCAGACGCTGTTGGACCGTTACTCCGCTCTTGGACCGCTGCCCGGCATCCTTCTGCCTGTGCTGGAGGCGCTGCTGCCTTTTCTTCCGCTCATCGTGTTCGTTGTGGCCAACGCATCGGCTTATGGATTGTGGCCCGGTTTTCTGTATTCCTGGATCGGGGTCTGCCTGGGAGCGATGCTCGTATTTCTGATCTCCCGATGGTTCGGCCGCCGTTACGGGGAGCGTATTCGCCGGCGTTATCCGAAAACCGAACGGTTTTTCACCTGGGTGGAGCATAAAGGTTTTACGCCGATTTTCCTGCTGTCATGCTTTCCGTTCTCCCCTTCGGCGCTTGTGAACATATCTGCGGGACTGTCCAACATGCGGCTGCATACCTTTATGACGGCGATCATTCTGGGAAAAGCGGTTATGATATTTACGCTGTCGTTCCTCGGTTCGGATTTGCATGCCATGTTGCATCAGCCTTGGCGGATCGCAGCCGCGGTTGCCGTGCTGGTCGTCATGTGGTTGGGAGGCAAAAAGCTGGAAGCCAGGTACGGGGCCGACTCATGAACGGCGAGTTGGAGTAAGGTTTGGAGGAGGATGCTAGGTGTCAGCTGTCGCGTGGTGGGGTTATGGGATCACCTTGACGGTATTGTTGGTGATTTTGGTCGGCATGTTCGTGATCGTCCGCGCGATGTCCGACGATTCCGGCCGATTTGGAGAGGTCAAGGAAATGATGGACGCGATGTTCAATACACCTTCGTTTTTGCGTCCGGGCAATGACGGGGCGGGTTCCGGCTCCCACAACTCACAAGAGGAGATGGCGGCGGCGAGCACGGTGCACGAACCTTTCGAAGATCAATGTCCCGCCTGCCGGGAAAGAGTAACCCATGAGCATAAGGAATGTCCTTCGTGCGGCTTGCGGTTGTTGGACTGAACGTCCGGCGGCCGGGACGGCATAACCCTTGGAGCGGCGTGGCACCCTATTCGGGAATCACCCTTGGTGCGGAGTGGCACCCTATTCGGGAATCACCCGAGAAGGCCGAACCGCGCCGCCTTCCCGAAGCGTGAAAGATAACGGCGGAGGGCTGTAAAATGAGCGAGCGGAAACATGAAATGAATCCGATGTCCGGTGAACATGTCGAAATCGACGGCGTTTACAAGAACGAATGGGGCCGCGAAGTGCAAATGGCTCGAGGAAACGTGTTCCCGGCGGATCCGGTGCTGGGAGACACGGAGTGGCAGCTGATCGAATATAGCTTCGAAAATCACCATGATGGCCGCACCGACCCGCGCCTCGTACCGAAGAAAGACGAATGATGGATGACGGATGACGGATCACGGATGACGGATGACGGATGATGGATGATGGATGATCGCTCACCCTGGACCGACCGGCAATGGCCAGTCGGTCTTTTTGATGCATGAAGCACATAAGTAGCTCTCTGCTACTTGTTTCCGCGAACCCCCCGGTTTCAGTGCACATAAGTAGCTCTCCGCTACCATCCTCGCATTCTCCAGCCGTTTTCCGGTAACATAAGTAGCTCTCTGCTACTTGTTTCCTCGTTGTTCCGCATACCGCCTGCAATTAAGTAGCTCTCCGCTACCATCCCCGCATCCTCCAGCCGTTTTCCGGCAACTTAAGTAGCTCTCCGCTACTTGTTTCCTCGTTGTTCCGCATACCGCCAGCAATTAGGTAGCTCTCCGCTACCATCGACCATCAGCACAACGTAAGAAAAAGACAT
Source organism: Cohnella sp. (assembly GCA_028287445.1). Taxonomy (GTDB): domain Bacteria; phylum Bacillota; class Bacilli; order Paenibacillales; family Paenibacillaceae; genus Cohnella. The sequence continues at coordinate 7,382 of JAQBPQ010000249.1, read as the reverse complement.
CCGTTATCCGGATGTCCCTTCGCCCCTTTGCCTGACGAATCCGGCTACATCGTGCTGCAGCCACTGCTCCATCAGCTTGTCCAGCCGACGCAATCGGTCTTCGTAGGAGAATACCGCGGCCGTCACAACTAGAAGCCTTGCGCGTGCGAGCGCATCCTCCGGTTCAGTGCGCGCCGCAATGATGTCGGTGAGCAGCGCCGTAGCTTCCTGTGGAGGAGCCGAAGCGCTCGCACCCGGCTTCATCTGCCCCTCCCACTTCCACATGAGCTGCTCATGATATCCGCATAAAGCTTCAATTTGCCGATCGATCAGCCGGTTCCAAACCTGCGGTGTCGGAACGGCGAAATAATGCTGCTCGACGGCTTCGACCAGCGCTACCCCTTGCTCCAAGGTCAGCAGCATTCCCTTGTAAATGACCAGCAGCCTCGTACGCGCCAAACGGGAACTCACCCGCCACACCCGCTCTTCGGCAAACAGCTGATAAAATTCCTCCAGTTGGCGCATCCGGCTCTTCAAGTGGTCCAGCTCTTCACGAAATACCTTTTCTTTCAGCTCGTTGGAAACCGCCGTACGCAGCAAACGGGACAGCGAAGAACGGGCTTCCTGCATATGCTTCACGAACCGTTCGCGATGGCGGGGCGGCGCCACGGTGACATTCACGGCGAACGCCGCCAGCATGCCCGTCATAATCGCTCCAAAACGGTCGGCGGCGTACAGCCAGCCTTGCTGCCCTCTCGCTTCCATGATGACGACGACCGTGACTAGCGTCAGTCCGACCGTTTCCTCGGCCTTCAACCGCAGGCACAATAGAATGACGCCGATGCATACGAGGCCCACGGCAATCGGCGTACTGCCGATGAGCCATACGGCGGCCACCGCAACGACCGCTCCGATCACATTACTCTGTATCTGCTGAAGCAGCTCTTTCCATGACCGGTAGATGGAAGGTTGAATCGTGAAAATGGCCGCAACGGCAGAAATGATCGGAGAAGTAAGTCCGATCAGCATACCGACCCACAGGGCGACCGCCACCGCGAGTCCGGTTTTCAATACACGCGCTCCGAGTGTCATGGCTGCAGCACCGCCTCAGCGGAAGCCGCTTCATGTCCGTTGACAAGAAGCGCCATCCGGTGTACGCCGGGATAGTGCCGCCGGGTCGACAAATCGGCGAACGAATGCCGCCGGCTTCCCGCTACCCGCGACCCGGCTGCCACCATCTTCTCGCTGAGCCGGAACAGCTTGCGATAACGTTTGCCGCCCGGGCGTGGAAACGATATGTCCAGTTCCAGCCGCAGCTTCACCGGATCAGCGCCGTCCGGCATCCGCAACGCGTAACGCACCTCCACCGATCCGCCGGTCGGCACGTGGTCCGGCGATACAGTCCATTCCTCGACATGCACGCCGGAGACGGGAAGCAAACCGAACCGGGCCATCACTTCCGGATGCGCCGCCCGAATCAAACCTCTGCTGCCGTGCCGCAGCACCCAATCCGTGCGTGCGTCCCTTCCCTGCCATCGGCACACCCACTCCGCCACTAGCCCGGGGTGGTCTTTGGATATATCATTAAGATTATTGGCTGCGCTGCGGCGGACATAGTCGGACGGATCCGCCTGCAGCTGCTCCAATATCGGCCAAATCGGCGACGGATCCCGCTTCAATGCCGGCAAGCCCATAGCCCATGGCAGCCGGGGACGGCAGCCTTCGCTGGCCAATCTCCGCACATGTTCGTCGGCGTGGCTGCTCCACTCTCGCATTTGAGCCATCATGCGTTCTTGATCCAAAAGCAAAAACGGCCTCACGGCAAATTCCGAAGACGACATCGGCGTAAATTTCTCCAATGCCGTTACAGATCTGTCCCAATGGCCGAGTCCATAACGTTCCACGAAATCCGGGAAAAACAGATACGGAAATCCACGGCATCCGTCGGCGAGGCTTTCAAGAATATCCAACGCTTCGTCATATTCGGCGGGAAGTGTGGCCCCGAGGCTTCCGGCAATCCGGCGGATCCGACCCTTGAGCTCTATCTCGTCCCACCCGGGACCGAGCACCAGACGTACAAAAACCTCTGCGTCGAATTTGGGAAAACGAGTTTGAACAAGCAAGGCGAATTGCCGCAAAAAGCGTTCGTTATAAATGTTTTTCAACGGTTCGGGCAATCCGATTCCTCCTAGCCGATCTTCAGCTGCAACCCATTATAACATTTTGTGACATGTATCCGCTTCCCCAGTTAGTCCTCTGTCCTTATAATGAAATGAAGTCATGGGCTTCAAGGAGGAACAGACCGCGTGATCTTGTTCGTCGTGAACGTAAAATCCGGTAACGGCCGGGGCAAGCGGGTATGGCAAACGGTGGAACAAGAATTGATCCGCCTTGGAACGCAATATGCCAAAATTATCGAGACTTCTCCGGAGGCAGCACTTCGTCAAGCGGAGTCGAGGATGAAGCGGGGCGATATCCAAGCGGTCGCAGCCGTGGGCGGCGATGGCACGCTGCACAGCATCCTTCCGCTTGGTATCTTCCAAGGTTTGCCCATCGGGCTCATTCCTTGCGGCTCCGGCAACGATACGGCCCGCGCATTCGGGCTGCCCGAGGCTCCGCTGGCAGCGCTGCCGTCTATAAGCCGCAAACGATGACGATTACGGTTGACGGTATACGGCAGCAATTTCCGAAAGCTTGGTTAACCGCAGTTGCAAATCTGGCCACCTACGGCGGAGGACTCCAGATTTGTCCCGATGCCCGTTACGACGACGGTCTGCTCCATGTTTGCGTCGTGCACGAATGCACCGTTATGCAACTGCTGCGCGTATTCCCGACCGTTCTGAGCGGAAGTCATGTTCGTTCCCGTTTTGTGACGATGATCAGCGGACGGGAGGTCACGGTCGAATCCCCGATCCCCTTGCTGGCTTACGGCGATGGGGAACCCGCCGGTGTCACACCGGTACAGGCCGGCATTCAAACGCGTCAGCTGCTTTTCTTTACTACCTCGGGATAGAGGAAAGGCAGCATGATTTCAAACAACGTCCCCTTGCCAATTTCACTGTACACGCGAATGCGCCCTTTGTGGTTATCGACAATCTTGTAGCTGACCATGAGTCCTAGACCGGTGCCTTTTTCCTTGGTCGTATAGAAGGGCTGTCCCATTTTGGCCATTTGTTCGTCGTCGATCCCCGGTCCTTCATCATGAATGCGCACAAATACGCCTTCATTTTCCCGTGATAATTTGATCCGGATGGCACCTCCGTCGATCATCGCCTCAATGGCATTTTTGATGACGTTGATGAATACTTGTTTGATCTGATTTTCCACTCCGTAGATCCAAAGCGGCTCCGCACCGTACTCGGCTTCGATGGCGACGTTGTGCAGGATCGCTTGTGTCTCGAGCAGCGTCACCGTGTCCCGCATCATCACCCTTAGATCCTGATAGGAGAGTTGGTACACCTGCGGCTTGGACAACATCAGCAGCTCGCTGACGATATCCTCAATACGGTCCAACTCCGAGTTCATGATGTCGTAATAGGTGGCATTGTTCTTGCGTCCGGACGCGATAAGCTGCAAAAATCCTTTGAGTGAAGTGAGCGGGTTGCGGATTTCGTGTGCGATGCCGGCCGCCAATTGACCCGCCACATACAGCTTCTCGGAATTCACCAGCAGCTCTTCGTTTTTTTTGCGCTCCGAAATGTCGCGAATGATCACCTGGACGGCCGGCTCATTATCGAACGTCGTTATGGTTTCCACGATTTCAGTATGCAGCAATTTCCCTTTGACCGTATACCATTGTTGCTCGACCGATCGTCCGCTGCCCGTGAAAATAAGGCTGCCCAGACGCAGGCGAACCGTTTCATGATCCCCTGAAGGTACAAAAGAGTAAATCGACTTGCCCAGCAGGTCTTTCGATTCCTCCGCTTCGAACATCCGCAGACCTGCCTCGTTAACGAATTCCCACTGCTCCGCTTTGAAAATCGCGATCGTATCCAGCGAATTCTCCACCACCAGGCGATAACGCTCGTCCAGTTGGTTCAGTCTTTTGTCGACGTACCAGGTCACCAGGGTGAGCATCAGAACCAATATCGTGGCGATTCCGACGATCAAAGCCATCAAATGTGTATCCTGGTTCAGCTTGTCCGACGAAAAAGAGCCCGTGAAATCCATACGGATCGCCCGAATGCCGAGCAGCTGCACCAATACCACGGACAAGCCCAGCATGACGCTGGCCGCCCACAATCGCAGCGGAAAACGGCTTTCTGCCAGCAGGAAGGAGCCGTATGTACCCGAAAAAAGCAGAACAAGCGACAACGCCACAACGATCGGTTGAATGGTCAGCCGGTCGATCGGCTGGCCGAAAAAGCTGAAATAGGTCATAAATGCGATACCGAATGCGAGGATCGAGCTGCCCAATACAAGCCGAATGCGGAACACCTCGTGAAACGTCAGCATGACGAAAGCCATCAAGGAGAAAAAAATAATAAAAAACAAGCTGACCGGCATGCTCCAGGTGAAATAGAGCGGCTGCTCATTGGCAATCACGGTCACGAAATGCTTCCCCCACATGCCCACGCCGAAAACAAGCGCACCCCCGGTCAGCCAAAACTGGCGGAACGTACCGCTTGTCCGTTTAAGATTGCCCAAGAAGTTGAACATGGTATAGGATGCGAGTGTGCTGATCAACAGTGCCAGCAGGAAGAAAAAGGCGGGCCACCATGTTCCGGAACCGTTCATGAGTCATTCCTCGCGATCCATTTGTCGAGTTTTCGCCTGCCTATTGTACCATTCGACGATTTCAGCCAAATTCCTTTCCATTCCGAGACCAAATATGGATAGAGCGGCCAATGATTGAGAAAGACTAAGCGAATCAAACAGCCCTGCCGACTATTGTTCCGGCTGACCGGACGCTCGGCGCAGAACGTTGGCGAGACGGTGAATCTCATTCCGGTCCTCCTCGGTATGGACTGTCTTCCCAGCTTCCTGCAAAATGCGAATGACGGGGTCCGCATCACCAGTCGTTAAGCTCGGGTTGGGCTTCTCGTTCGTATTCCACCATCCTTCATTTCCGTAAGACTCGTTGAGATTCACGGATAAGCCTGCGACGGATATATGATTTTGAAATTGAAACAGGTTCGCGTAATGGCTCTTCATTCCCTGACTCCAGGCATAGGTTTGCCAAAAATGGCCGCAAGCATTGCGTTTGGCCATCTCTTCAATGACTGTGTAGGAGCCGTAAACGCCCGTCTGAAAACCCGGGAGCACGGCTGCAGCTGCTTTCAAGTAAGCTTCAATGGCGTCCCATTCGCTGGGCTGAGCGTCATAATCGACGGCAAAATAAATTGCGCTGCCTGCCGGCTGATGGAGCAGATCTGCTTCCCGTTTGGCCGATTCACCATCCACATGTCCGGCCAGCGCGCCTCCCGAGGCACGCTGCGCTGTCGTCTGAGATACGGAAACCATATGCATCCCTGCCGCTGTGATCGCTTCCGCCTCGGAACGGCTAAGCCGCTTCCATGCGTAACGGCTCGGAACCAGATAACGTATGGCGAAACGGTAGCCTTGCGCTGCCATCCATTCGGCCGTGTGAGCCGTGAGCGGCGTGGAACTGTCGAACCCTTTGATCATGAGCACTCCCGCCTTTTGATCTCATCTCATCCTTGTCTTTTATAGAATGATTGCACTTGTGCCAAGGTGTCGGCGGATGCGGAGGCACATGTAAAATAGGGAAGCCCGCCAGACCGGCGGGCTTCCCTTATTGCGAAGATGAGTGTAAAGCGGCTGCTTGTTTTAGCTTTTTTGCGGATTCTTATTGCGAAGACCGGCGAGTCCGATCAACCCGAGCAGACCCAGCCAGCCCCAGCCATCGTTGTTACCGGCGCCCGTTGCGGTGGTACGATAGCCGTTGCCATTGTTGTTGCCGTAGCCGGAATAATTGTTGGTGCCGTAGCCGTTATTATTGTTGCCGTAACCGGAGTAGTTGCTGGTGCCGTACCCGCTCGTGCCAGTTGTTGTGCCGGTTGTTGTGCCGGAGGTGTAGCCCCGGCTCGTCCCCGGACCGTCTCCCATCGTGCTTGTTCTTGAATTGCCCTCTGCAAAGGCTGGAACCGCGAGCATCAGCGAGATACTTGCGACCAATAAACCGCTTGTGATCTGCCTTTTCATGATGTACCCACCTTTTGAACGATATTTGATCCCTCATTAAGGTTTCCCCCTTGAACGCATTTATGCGCAGGAATAATAGTCGGAATCCCGAGTCACAATAACATTTGATGCCAGTGTCTAACATCTTGCTTCAAAGGAGTTGTCTCATGAAATTTACGGCCAAATGGTTGTTGGATTCCAGTGTCATGGCGCTGCTGCTCTACCATTATGTGGCGGGAATTACCCTCATTACAGCTCTTGTCGTTTCCACCGTGTTTTCGGTGATCGCATATTTCGTTGGGGATCAACTGATTCTCAGAGCCAGCAACAATACCGTCGCGACCTTGGCGGACGGCGTGATGTCCATCGTCTTTTTGTGGATCGTCGGTTCCATGCTGAATTGGGATCTGAGTGCCGGAGAAATTCTTGTGATTTCGGGAATTTTAGCCATCATGGAGTGGGTCGTTCACCGGTATATTTTCAAACCGGACACCTTCATCGTGGACCCGAGAAAATAAAACGCAGCCGGATTTTATTGAAATAACGTCTTAGCCCGACAACCCGCATGCGCGATGCATGCGGGTTTTGACCGTTATATGCTGAAAATAAAAAACGCGGCCCCATAATGGGAACCACGTTCATGTTTGATTTTCTATTTGGTGCTGATGAAGGGATTCGAACCCCCGACCTACGCATTACGAATGCGTTGCTCTACCAGCTGAGCTACATCAGCAAGTCACTTTTATAAGGATAGTGACTTTGTCCTTAAAAGTCAAGAATGATCGAATTCGACAGGTTTCAAGCCTGCTTGGTTACGGGTAAAAGGTGTCAGTGAAGGAGGGGTTTCCGTGTCCATTCAATCCATGCTGCTGGCTTATGACGGTTCCGAAATGTCGAAGCGGGCCGCCGCCGTGGCGGCAGAGCTCGCCGACCGTTTGGAAGCCAAGGTTGAAGCGGTCCATGTTCTGGAATTTCCCAGATCAGCCCTGTCGGTTGACGTGGCGGTGCCGACTCCCCCGGAAATTGAAATCGAATTCCGGGAAGTGGGAAAAGCGATACTAGAGGAAGGCCGCAGCCTGCTCTCGTCCGTCCGTGAATCTCGTGCCACACTCCTCGAGGGCGCGCAGGGAGCTTCCATCGTCTCCCATGCAGAAAGCATTGGCTGTGATTTGATCATTATCGGCCATCGTGGATTATCCGGCTTGGAGCGGTTTTTCCTCGGCAGCATCAGCGAATATGTGCTCCGGCATGCCCATTGT
>JAQBPQ010000236.1 GCA_028287445.1 Cohnella sp. | reverse complement strand
TTTCATGGTCGCCGATGTGGTGACGGTCATCAGCAAGGCGCTGGGCAGTGACGAGGCTTACAAGTGGGAATCAGAGGGCGCTGACGGCTACACGATCGAGCCATGCGAGAAAGACGCGGTCGGTACGGAGATTGTCCTGAAAATCAAAAACAACACCGAAGACGACAACTACGACGAGTTTTTGGACGAGTACCTTTTGCGGTCGATCATTAAGAAATACTCCGACTTTATCCGATACCCGATCAAGATGGATGTGCTAGACCAAAGGCCGAAGGAAGGCAGCGACGACAATGAGCTCGAGGATCATATCGAAGAGCAAACGGTTAACAGCATGGTCCCGATTTGGCGGAAAAACAAGAACGAGCTGACACCGGCGGATTATGAGCGGTTTTATTTTGACAAACGTTACGGGTTCGACAAGCCGCTTAGCCATATTCACGTTAGCGCCGATGGGGCGGTGACTTATCAAGCCATTCTGTTCATCCCGGAAAATACGCCGTTCGACTATTACACGAAAGAGTATGAGAAGGGGCTGGAGCTCTACTCCAATGGCGTGCTCATCATGAATAAATGCGCGGATCTTCTGCCGGACTATTTCAGCTTCGTGAAAGGCATGGTCGATTCGGAGGATCTGTCCCTGAACATTTCGCGGGAGATGCTGCAGCACGACCGGCAATTGCAACTGATCGCCAAGAACATTAAGAGCAAGATCAAGAGTCAATTGCAAAGCATGCTGAAGGACGAAAGAGAGAAGTACGAGCAATTCTACAAATCGTTCGGCAGACAGCTGAAGTTCGGGGTATACAGTGACTACGGAATCAACAAGGACGTGCTGCAGGACCTTTTAATGTTCTACTCCTCCAAGGAGAAGAAGTTGGTCACGCTTGACGATTACGTATCAAGAATGCCGGAAGACCAGAAGTACATCTATTATGCTTCCGGGGAATCGATCGAGCGCATCGAGAAGCTTCCGCAGGCCGAACTGGTCGCCGACAAGGGCTACGAAATCCTGTATTTCACCGACGATATCGACGAGTTCGCCATCAAGGTGCTGATGAAGTATAAAGATAAAGAGTTCAAATCGATATCGAGCGGCGACCTGGGGATCGAAGCGGATGGAAGCGAGGATCAATCCGGTGCGGATGAGGTCGAGCACAAGGACCTGTTCGAAGCGATGAAGGGCATCCTCACGGACAAAGTGAAAACCGTCAAAGCGTCCAAACGGTTGAAATCCCATCCGGTCTGCTTGACCACCGAGGGTGAAGTCACGATTGAGATGGAAAAAGTGCTTCGAGCCATGCCGAACGGCCAGGACATTAAGGCGGACAAGTTGTTGGAGATTAACGTTAACCATGAGGTGTTCCGCTCTTTGCAGGCCGCTTATCAGCAGGATAAAGAGAAGCTGAGCTTGTACACCCATCTGCTCTACAACCAGGCGCTGCTGATCGAAGGCTTGCCGATCCAGGATCCGGTAGCGTTTACGAACGATATTTGCAAAGTGATGGTGTAAAGCAAGACTTCATAGAGCCAACCCAATGATGTAAATGACATGAACAGCTCACCGTCGATCAATAATCGCTACGGTACAACGGGAAACGCAGATCAGTTTTTGCTCCTCGTCGCAGATTTTAACGTCCCACACCATTGTTTTCCGTCCTTTATGCAAAGGGGTTGCCACGGCGGTGACGATTCCCTCGCTTTTGCTTCGAAGGTGGTTGGCGTTAATTTCAAGCCCCACCGCAGCATATTTCCGGCCATCTATATTGATAGCCGATGCTATGGATGCTGCGGTTTCCGCAAGTAGAACGGATGCGCCCCCATGCAGAATACCAGCGGGTTGATGGGTTTTGGGACCGACGGGCATAGTCATTACAACGCGGTCCGGGGCAAGTTCGCCATATTCGATGCCTAGCGTTTCCAATGCGGTGTCTTTCCTTGACTCTATCATGTGCAGGATAAATGCTTCCTTGTCCATGCCATATGCTTTCAAGATTTCATCGGCAACAATCACATCAACCAACCTCATTTCGGCTTTATGTAAACGCACTAAAGGTAATTTAATTGTACAAAAAAGCGCCCGACGAATCCATAAGCGATATGCAAACCCGGCAGCGCGCCATTCAGGCGGGCAGTCGGGATTTTTTTTTTAATTTCTATACTCAAGGTCCACTTTCGACAAAAATTGCAACAGCCATATGCGCTCTGAAAACTATTTGTTTAGTCAGGAAGACTCAATAAGGGCTTTATCAATTGTTTATACCTATTTTTCGTTATACATTGGGGATGTTTAACGTGATGCGCGCAAACTCATATTGGAGGCTTCCCATGAATTTGACGAAGGAAATTCGAATAGCCTTAGTCTTATATGGCGGAGTATCGCTTGCGATATACATGAACGGCGTTGCAAACGAACTGCTGACGCTTACTCGAGCGCGCAGAGGAGCTTCATCGGACGCCGAGGGCAATGCATACACGTCCCTGCTGGAACGAATGAACTGTGAGGTCGT
>JAQBPQ010000201.1 GCA_028287445.1 Cohnella sp. | reverse complement strand
TGCCAACCGGCCACGATATCTTCGAGTCCGGCGGGATCATGGACCGTAGTCCGGAGCATGTCGCTTCCGGACAACAAATCGATGAACCACTTGCCTTTCCTCTCGGCTTCCAGCGGCATCACCCAATCAAACTCTGTGTGAAGGTTCATGATCTGATGGAGCAGATGCAGCCCCGTTTCCGCCGAACGATACGCTTTTTTATCTGTAACATAAGTAAAGATTCCGTTGCATAACGCCCCCTGATGCTTGGAGAACATCGGAGTAAACGTGACCGGATGAAAGACAACACCCGGCAGCCCGGTGTCCGGGTATTCCATTTCCCGCCGCCAGTTCTGCATCTCGACGACGTGGAGGTCACACGGCATTGCCATCTGCCCGTTCACATATCGGGCGAATTCGCCAATGGTCAGCCCCGTGTACGCCGGAATGTTCTGAGCCCCGACCATCGAATAAAAACCGTCTCTCATGAAACCTCCCTCACAGCCGATTCCCCCAAGCGGGTTGGGCCGATCCAGCACAACCAGACTTTTGCCGTGGGCGGCACACGAGTCCATGACATAAACAAGCGTCGATAGGTAGGTATAGAAGCGAACACCCAAATCTTGAACAATACAATCGCGTCCAGATCGTCCAGCATGTAGTCTGCGGGCCTGCGGTGCTTGCCGTACAAGCTGAATATCGGAATCCCCCATTGCGGGTCCGTCTCGTCCTCAAACAACACACCGGCCTGCCGTTCCCCACGGATGCCGTGCTCACAGGCAAACAACGCCACAAGTCCGGTAGACGGCAGATTGGCGCAAACATCGATCGAAGATACGAAGTCGGATGTTATCCCCGTTGGAGCCGTCAGTATCCGATTCGCCTCCCCTTCAGGTACGAAAACTGCTCCTTTCGAAGCCGATCCACGCCGGTAACCACCACATTTCCCATTTTAACCTCTCCCTCACGTCTCACTTTCTAGACTTATATATTGACTATGTATCCTCGTTAGCTACAATATAAGTACCAAACAACATGAAGGGTGCGTATTTCTAATGAACGAATATAGAATCCTGCTTTTTTATAAATATATTCCGATCCCTGACCCTGAAGCCTTTACCGCGGAACACCTGGAGTACTGCAAGGAACTCGGCATCAAAGGAAGAATTTTGATTACCGGTGAAGGGATTAACGGAACTTTGTCCGGAACGGTGCAGCAGACGGAACGTTATATGTCAGATATGCATCGGCATCCCCTGTTCGCAGATCTGATTTTTAAAATCGATGAGAGCGGAGGACATGCTTTTAAGAAACTTTTTGTTCGGAACAAACAGGAATTGGTCACCCTGCGATACGACAAAAAGCTCAATCCGAATACGGATGGCGGCAAAAGGCTGAATCCGAAACAATTTTACGATCATTTGCAGAGAGACGACGTTCTCGTTCTGGATGGACGAAGCGATTACGAATATGATCTCGGCCATTTTCGCAACGCCATTCGGCCGGACATCGAAACCTTCCGCGAATTCCCGGATTGGATCCGTGAAAACCTCTCTGATCATAAGGATAAAACCATTATTACGTATTGCACGGGCGGCATCCGATGCGAAATGCTCACCGCCGTTCTGCTAAATGAAGGGTTTAAGGATGTTTCCCAACTCGACGGGGGAATTGTGACCTACGGAAAGGACCCTGAAGTTCAGGGGAAAGGCTTTGACGGGAACTGTTATGTTTTCGATGAACGAGTCTCCATACGGATCAACCAAACCGACGAGCATGTTTTGGTCGGAAAATGCCATCACTGCGGCGAGCCGACGGACCGGTATATCAATTGTACCGACGATACTTGCCATCTTCAGCATCTCTGCTGCAGCGACTGCGAAACAGAATCGCAAGGATATTGCTCTTCGGAATGCGCAGAAAATGACCGTCTGGCAGCAATCGGATGATGTGGAATGTCCGTCTCTGCTGAATGAAAAAAAGGTGGTTTTCTCGTTTGAGAAACACACCTTTTTTTGTTGCATTTAGTCTGAATTTTTCGCTTTAAATATTTCGCCGATGGCACCTATGCTTCCCAATGTTTCTATCGCTTTTGTAGGAATGAATACTTTATTGGCGGCACCTTTAGATATCTCGCCTAAAGTTTCCAACGAGCGGTAAGCGAGCACATTCTCATCAAGCCCCGCTGCCCGCAGCAGTTCGATCCGGGTTTTCTCAGCCTCGGCAATCGCTTGAATGGCTTTCGCCTGTCCCAATGCTTCAAGCTCCTGCGCTTGGCGCATACCTTCGGCTTGGCGGATCCGTGCTTCTTTATCGCCTTCCGCCTTGAGGATTTTGCCCTGCTTGTCGCCTTCAGCCCGCAAAATCATATCCTGTTTGGCTGCTTCCGCTTCCAATACAATAGCACGTTTGCTCCGCTCAGCCTTCATTTGCTTATCCATCGATTCTTGAATATCATGCGGCGGCTGGATGTCGATGACTTCGACACGCTCTATGCGGACGCCCCATTTTTCCGTCGCTTCATCCAGCGCAATTCGGATCTCACTCGAAATTTTCTCGCGGCCGGACAGGGTCTCATCCAACTCCAGCTTTCCGATAATTTGCCTCATCGTTGCTGTACTAATATTCCGTACTCCATACACATAATCCGAAATACCATAAGTCGCCTGTTCCGGACCGACAACCTGGTAAAAGATGATGGTATCAATTTTCACTTGAACGTTATCCTTGGTTATCACCGTTTGCGGGGGGACATTGGCTTGCTGAACACGCAAATCGTGAAACGTACGTACATGATCGACAATCGGGATAAGAATATTCAGTCCCGGAGTGAGCAACCGACTGAATTTCCCCAATCTCTCCACCACTGCTACTCTTTGCTGCGGAACAATTTTGACCGTTAAGGCAATAAAAACAATCACAATAACCAGAATGACTATCGTTACAACAGTACCCATTTACCTATATACCTCCCCATTTTTGAACTTCCACTATCGTAGTGCCTCTTGCCACTACAATGATCATCTCGCCTGTAGGCAAATACTCCTGAGAAGAAGCGCTCCATGTTTCATTACCAACTTTAACGATTCCATGCTTTCCTAAGGCAATTTCCTCTACAACTATCCCTTCTTTGCCGATCATCTCGTCAATCGGGTCTTTATAACCTCTGGACATTCGGAATTGCCGTGTCAGAGGCTTTGTAAAATAGGTCAAAGCAAGCGCTGTCAAACATCCTGCAAGTATTTGGAGAACAATAAGATCGGGCACAATCCAGGCCACAACAGCCGCCACCAAAGCACCAATACCGAGCCAGAGCAAGTAAAACGTAAGCGCCAGCATTTCCGCAATTATAAGAGCTCCACCAATAATGAGCCATATCGCCCAAAGCTCCATATTCATTCGCCGCCTTTCTCGCCACTCTTAGTATATTCGTTTATTAGCTTCCTCGCTATAGGGCATGCCTGTCGTTTGCGCCGACTTGACGTCCGGTCGAGACTTGTGTAATGTATTATTATCCAAAAAAATATATTACGGCCATGAAGGGAAATAGTAACTTATCACGATTGTCTTAGCGAACCGGCGGTTGGTGTGAGGTCCGGTACAATTCGATAGGTGAATGGCTCCCTCCGCTTCAACCCGAACCTTTGCCTTGCAAAGCAGTAGGCATTGACGGCATCTCCCCCGTTATCTTGGGAGGCATGACAACAACTTGCTAGGCTTGTCCTTGTCATGTTAGAGTGCGACACATTGTCGAAATCGGGTGGTACCGCGGAGCAACACTTCGTCCCTTATTGGATGAAGTGTTTTTGTTTTTCAAAAATCGGAGGTGCCTCATGAAAAGGATATTATCAGGTATTAAACCAAGCGGAGATATGAATATCGGGGGTTATGGAGGCGCTCTGCATCAGTTTGTGAAGCTCCAGCATGATTATGAATGCTTTTTCTTTGTGCCTGACCTTCATGCCGTGACTGTACAACAGGATCCCAAGGAGTTACATCAACGATCAAGGGATATCGCCGCCTTTTATGTTGCAGCTGGTGTTGACCCTAAAAAAGCCACCATATTCCTTCAATCCCAAGTGCCTGCCCACGCCGAGCTTGGCTGGCTCATGGAAACTCAAGCCCATTTCGGCGAGTTGAGCAGGATGACGCAATTTAAGGAGAAATCCGACGGAAAAGATATCGTGAGCTCCGCATTGTTTACTTACCCTGTGTTAATGGCGGCCGATATTCTGGTTTATCAAGCTACTCATGTGCCTGTTGGAGAGGACCAGAAGCAGCACTTGGAACTGACTCGCGATTTGGCTATGCGGTTTAACAGTCGGTTCGGTACGACATTCGTCATACCTGAGCCCATCATTCAAGATACCGGCTCCCGGATCATGGGGTTGGATGATCCCTCCAAAAAAATGAGCAAGAGCAATCCGATTCGCAACAGCTACGTGCTCCTTCTGGATTCACCTGACGACATCCGCAAAAAATTCGCCCGAGCCGTCACGGATTCCGAAATGAATGTTCGTTACGATTGGGATCAGAAGCCCGCCGTAAGTAATCTTATCGAGATATACTCCGTTTTTTCAGGAGATCCCCTGCCAACCATTGAAAAACGTTATGAAGGGCAAGGATACGGGGCTTTTAAGAAAGATCTTGCTGAAATCGTGGTTGAAAAGCTAATCCCTATCCAAGACCACTATAAACAACTTGTCCACTCGGAAGAACTCAACCGGATCCTCAAGGAAGGTGCTGCACGAGCTGCCGAAATTGCGGATCACACCCTTCTTTCAGCTAAACGTGCCATGGGATTCGTAACTTTCGAGGGGTAATATTATTCAATCGATCAAACGTTGTTCCTCAGAGTTTTTAATGCACCGCTCCAAGCGATGACTTGATCGAGCAGGGTACTGACAGACTGCTCATGTTGTTGAGCAGGTTTGAATACACTGAAGTTCTCGAAATCGGTGAAAAGAGAAAATCCGACTTGGGCACGTACGGTGGCAAGTTGAAGTTCGGCTGCGATCAGTCTCAGGTTTTCGACTGCGCGCGTACCGCCGAAGCTGCCGTAACCAACAAAACCGGCAGCCTTGTTGTTCCACTCTCCGTACAAGTAATCGAGTGCGTTTTTCAGTGCCCCGGAAGTTGCGTGATTGTACTCCGGTGTCACGAACACATAGCCGTCGAAGGAGGCAATCTTCGCCGACCAAGCTTTGGTATGCTCCTTCGTATATTGACCCATGGACGGAGGAAATGGCTCATCGAGAAGCGGCAAATTGAAGTCGGCGATATCCACAAGTTCGAACTCGGCGTCACTGCGTTTCTTCGCGATCTCGTGCACCCACTTGGCGACGGCCTCGCCGTTGCGGCCCGGACGGGTGCTTCCGATGATAATGGCAATTTTGGTCATGGTTTTTCCTCCTAGCCTCTCCACATATTAATCGGGCAATAAGGAAAGCAGCACCTGCGGCCAATCCACCAACCAGTTCGAAGTGACTTAGTTGGCGAGTGCAAACAATCCGTTAATAGGCGAAAGGTAGCCCGCCGCCGCCAATAGATGAGCCGTAGTCACTCGGTTTTCGATGATGGCAATATGGTTTTCGCGATTTTCCCGTCCAATTCTTCGTAATCATAGTAACGTATGGCGTTATAAAGATCTTGCCGGGTCAGCATGTGATCCAATGAACCGACTTGGGTTCCGGATTGGCTAATTTCCGCAAAAACGCGCTCATATGCTTTGGCGGCGACACGCAGCGAAGTGACGGGATAGATCACCATCCGGTATCCCCATTGTTCGAACTGGTCTGCCGTGTAATAAGGCGTCCTGCCGAATTCGGTCACATTGGCCAATAAAGGGATATCGATCGCGCTGCTGAATGTCCGGAATTCGTCTTCGTTTTCCAGCGCTTCCGGAAAAATACCGTCTGCTCCTGCCTCTATGTAACGATTGGCTCTTTCGATCGCGGCATCTATGCCTTCCACGCTTTTGGCATCCGTACGAGCCAGCAAGAACAACGACGGACATGTCTCTTTGATGACCCTGATCTTCTGAATCATTTCGCGTGTCGAAACCAATTTTTTGCCGTTCAAATGACCGCATTTTTTGGGCATTTCCTGATCCTCGATTTGAACGGCGGCCACTTTAGCTTCTACCATTTCCTTGGCGGTTCGGGCTGTATTCAAAACCCCTCCGAAACCTGTGTCGATATCGACCAACACCGGCAGCCCGGAAGCTCGAACGAGATCCCTCGCCCGCTCCGCCACCTCGTTCGAATAAATAATGCCCAAATCCGGGAGCGCTCTGCTTGCCGAATAGGCGGCTCCCGAAAGATATATCGCTTTGAAATCGAATTGTTTGGCAATCCTGGCGGCCAGCGCGTCATGAGTGCCCGGCATTTTGACGATCGTGCCTTGATGAACGAGTTCGCGGAATTGTTCCGCCAGCTGCCGCTGGTCCGGCTCCTCTTCGATTAACCAAGCCATAATGTCCGACACCCGTCCTTTCGAATTAAACCGGTCAAATCACCAGTAAGCTCATGAATTCTTGAACCGGAGTTTGGATCAGGTCCGCATAATCGAACAACTTATGGAGAATTTCCGCCGACTTCTTCCGCGGATAACGCGTCAGCAGGTTCGCCTCGAACTTCTCCACCACTTTGGGCAAGCCTTCCGCACGACGTCTCCGGTGGCCGATCGGATATTCTACCATGACCTTGTCCGTTGAGGTTCCATCCTTGAAATAAACCTGGACGGCATTGGCAATGGAACGTTTATCCGGATCGAGGTAATCGGCGCTGAACCGTTCATCCTCCACCACGACCATTTTATGACGGAGCGCATCGATTTGGGGGTCATTCGCCACTTCATCTTCGTAATGTTCAGCCGTTAAAGTGCCGAAAATCAGACCGATGGCCACCATATATTGCAGGCAATGATCCCGGTCCGCCGGATTTGTGAGCGGTTCTTTCTTGTCAATAATCCGTATGGCGGATTGATGTGTGGTTAATGTAACGCGGCTGATCTCGTCAAGGCGGTTTTTCACGCTGTCGTGGAGCGCAAAAGCGCATTCGACCGCCGTCTGGGCGTGGAACTCGGCGGGGAATGAAATTTTGAACAGCACATTCTCCATGACATAACATCCAAGCGGGCGTGCCAGCTTCAGCTCCTGACCTTGGAAAAGCACATCCTGAAACCCCCAGCCTTGGGCCGTCAGTGCGGTGGCATAGCCCATTTCATCGGCCATCGCCATCAATCCCAAACGCACCGCTCTGCTTGTGGCGTCGCCTGCAGCCCAGGACTTACGCGAGCCCGTATTCGGAGCGTGTCGATAGGTTCTCAGGGTGCCGCCGTCCAGCCAGGCGTTGGAAAGAGCATTCATGACCTGCTGCTTGTGTCCGCCCAGCATCGAAGTAACCACCGCTGTGGAAGCGATTTTGACAAACAGCACATGATCGAGTCCCACGCGGTTCAAACTGTTCTCCAGAGCCAGCACACCTTGGATCTCATACGCTTTGATTGCCGCTGTCAGCACATCTTTCATCGTGCAAGGCGTTTTTCCTTCCGCAACTCTAAGGCGGCTTACATAATCGGCGACTGCCAGTATGCCCCCCAAATTATCCGACGGGTGTCCCCACTCGGCGGCGAGCCAGGTATCGTTATAGTCCAGCCAGCGGATCATGGTGCCGATATTAAATGCCGCTTGAACAGGATCGAGCTCGAATCTCGTTCCGGGAACTCTCGCGCCGCCCGGTAAATTCGCCCCCGGAACGATGGGTCCTAGAAGCTTCGTGCATTCCGGGAATCTCAAAGCGAGCAATCCTGTGCCGATGGAATCCGCAAGCACATGCTGTGCAATCCGATAGGCTTCCTCGCTCTTGATCTCACCATCCATCACATAGTCGGCTATCTCAATAAGCAAATGGTCCATATTGCGTTGAGTTATCGTGTTGCAGACTGTGCTCATTCCACTCTTCCTTTCTATCTGCCTGAAGGATTAAGTTTGCGGATGCAATCCCCGAAGTCCCGTATAAAGAACACGGGGTCTGAAAAGCCGGTTGTTGGCATGCTGTTCGATCACATGCGCAGCGATGCCGATGGTGCGTGCCGCAACAAAAACCGGCGTAAACAAATCGATTGGAATGCCAAGCAGGTAATAGACGGGAGCCGCATAATAATCCAGGTTCGGAAACAGTTTCTTTTCCCGGTTCATGACTTCTTCCCCGATGACGCACATGTTGTACAGATCTTCCCGATTTTTCTCCCGGGCAAGCTGCGCCAAAGCTTCTCTCATCAGCACTGCACGAGGATCCGCCTTCTTCATGTAGACGCGGTGGCCGAAACCCATCATTCTTTCTTTTCGGGCCAGTTTGTTCAGAATCAGCGATTCCATTTCCTCTACCGAACCGGCTTCGAGCAGAAACTTCATCACCGCCTCATTCGCACCGCCGTGCAGCGTGCCTTTAAGCGAGGCAACAGCGCCGGATAAAGCTCCGTACATATCGGATTGCGTCGAGGCAATCACCCGGGCGGCAAAGGTAGAGTTCGGCATCTCATGCTCACTGTAAACGATCAAGGATTGATCGAAAACCTTCTCTTCGGTCTCGGGCGGCACTTTGCCCGTTATCATATAAAGAAAGTTGCCGCTATAGGAAAGATCCGGGCGCGGCTCAATGAAAGATTGCTTCGTTACGGCTCGATAGCCATTGGCGACGATTTGAGGCACTTTCGCGAGCAACCGGATCGATTTTCGGTAGTTGGCATCCCGGGAGCGGTCTTCGAGTTCCTCATCATAACACGCGATTGCCGAAATCCCCGTTCTGAGCACATCCATCAGATTCGATTGCTTCGGGAGCAGTTGCAGCATGGTAAGCACGTTCTGGGGAAATTCATATTCGGCGATCAGCTTTTGTTCCAGACTGCGACGTTGCTCTGCGTCAGGCAGAACTCCATCAAGCAGCAGCCCGACAATGTCCAAATAGGTTACCTTATTGGCCAATTCAATGAGATCGTAGCCACGGAGTACAATTTCCCCCTGTTCGACATCCAAATAAGAAATCGCGGTTTCGCTTGCGATCACATTTTCAAGACCGGGTTGATAGGTGGCTTCCATCTTCTTCGCGCTCCTTATCGCCTATAGGGCGAACTCAGGAATCATCGCCGCTGTCGATTCCGTCATTCCCATTCTCCCCTTCGCGGATATTCATCCCAACGTTATATCCTATTTCGCCCAAGAGTAACTTCAGAACTAAACAAGAAAGCACTCATCCCTTAATGGAATGAGTAGAGATTTGTTCGGCATGCTATAATAGAGAGGTAAAATATATCTGGGAGTGATAAGTCTGAAAAAACAAAAGCCAATTTCATTTGACGAACTGTTAAAAGAACTACAAGCCAAGAAGACGACCGAAGAGGAACAGAATCGTATTTCTTTGGAAAAGTTATTTAATGAATCGTTCATGAGTAAGTGCTCGTCCTTTAAAAGCTTCCAGGAATTTCTGGAGAAGGGTAACTTTGTAGTCAACTCACAAGAAGATATCGATAACATTCCTGACGAACTCTTTGATCGACATGTGGTAAGGGAAACCCATTTTGACAATTGGAAATCCATGTTGAATCAAGCGAATATGGAATATGCCGCTAAGTAATTAGCATAAAATAAAAATTTGGAGCATCAGAAAGCAACACCACGCAAACGCACAAAGAGAGCTCGCATTTTTGCGAGCTCTCTTTGTGCGTTTGCGTTATTCTCACAATTTCATTTTCTTGTTGATCAAGCAGCAATCGTCGCGGAAACATTCGCGAGGTAGAAACGCTTAAAATTCGACGGCAACAGCTTGGTGCTTGCCAGGTTTAGAATGAAGTCGGACAGCTTCACGACTCCCCAAGCGAATAGAATGCCGGCGATCACATCGGCAATCCAGTGAATCTGCAAATACATCGTGGAGACAATGATCGAACTGCAGTACATCACCATTATGACTTTAAAGAATTGATCCTTCTCACGCAGAGCAAGCAGCAACATCGCGAACGAGATCGAGGTATGCATACTTGGAAAACAGTTCATCACATTCACGAGCAGTTCATTGTGGGAGGTGAACGTCCGGTGCAATAAATCCGGTTGATGCCTAACGTACCATACCTCGTGCAGCAAAACGAGATTATAGAAAGGCAAGATAAGCGGGAACTGCAAAAGATGACCGGACAGGGCGTACGACAGCATCTTTTTGATGCTTCTTGTCCAATACGCTCTTATGATACATACCCATAGTGACATCACGAAGCCATAGTTATAAATCCATACCATCACCCGGTCCAGGAACGGCGTATGAAAGGTACGCACCCATCCGGCCGAATTGAGTGGAATGCTGTTCATCAAGTTGTCCCAGCGGAAAACATGGCTGCTATTTTTGAATATTTTGAACGCCATATGTATCCAGATGCCGTCACCCGTGCTGTAAAAGTAGTAGAACAATCCGAGAAGCGGAACGGAAAACAGGAAAAATCGTTTCCACTCCACCTCGACTTGATCACGACGAACAGTCATCAGGGAGAGGATCAGTAATATCCAGCAGTAGGACGACCACCCGCCAACGGCTCCAATACGCCAAATGAGAAAGATGGAAACCAGGATGCCGTACATCGTCCAATCCTGCAGCTGAATCCACTGCCGCCAATGGCTGCTGTTATTCACGATAAATTCCCCTTGCCCCATAAACTAAAAACACCTGCCGGTACAGAACCGAAGCAGGCGGCTTGTGCATTCATACTACCATGCAAATATGAGAAAAAGGTGAGAATAACCTATAATTTCTATATTTATTCTCGAATTCCATCGGTCTTTGATCCACGGAGATAGGACGCGGCTATGGCCATAATCGTCAACAGGAGCATCACCAGGAAAGCAAGACGGAAGCCGGACGCCATAATTTTACGATCGGCAGCGCTGAGCCAAACCTGGGCGCCTCCGTAGATGGCATCTTTCAGACGCGGCGGAACAACGTGGGTTACGATCATAAGCGACACGGCGGTGCTGAGCACTCCCCCCATATTCTGAAGCATCGATCGAAGACCGTTGGCCATACCCAGTTTTTCCTGAGGAACCGCCAACATGATCGATTTGGTGTTCGGCGTCATGAAGACACCGGTTCCGATCCCCACCAATGCTAGTCCTATCCCAATCCACAAATCGGCGCCCTCGATGCCGACACTCAGCAGAAGAATCAACATCCCGATGCAGGTGCCCGATAAACCGGCGGTCGAAAGCAAGCGGGCGCTGAACCTGGAGCTCAGCATACCAACCAGCGGGGAAGCGACAATCATGCCGACTGTGATGGGCAGTACTTTAAGCCCCGCCATGAATGTATTTTCTCTGTTCATCACCTGGAAAAAAAGGGCGATCAACAAAACGACCGAAGAGCGGGCGAGCGAGTTCAGAAAGGTGGCGAGATTGGCCATGGCGTACGACCGGTTACGGAATAAAGCAAATTCCACTGTCGGATGCCGGACCCGTATTTCCCACCATCCGAAGCAGCCGGCGAATACGACAAAGGACAGCAAACCCGTCATGACAGGAGCATTGTTCCAGCCGATCACTCCTCCTTCCGAAAAAGCGAAGATCAATCCGCCCAAACCCAAAAGCAAAAACAGATTGCCGAGGTAATCGATGGTCTGGTGACGAGACTGGCCCGTAACGGGACGAAGCATAAAAATACCGCAGATCACGCCGACGATGCCCATCGGAACATTGAACCAAAACACCCATCTCCAACCGAACGTAAAAACCAAATACCCGCCGACCACAGGCCCCAGCAATTGTGCCACAGACGCGACAAGCACATTGATGCCCAGCGCGCTGCCCAATTTTCTTTTGGAGAAGGCGTCTACGATAAGAGGCGTGGTATTGGTAATCACGAGCGCTCCACCGGCTGCCTGCAGAATCCGCAAACCGATCAGCACTTGAATGTTAGGCGACAATCCGCACAGAAAACTGACCAACGTAAATTCGGTCAGTCCGATCAAATAAAGCGTTCGTCTTCCATAAATGTCGGCTAATTTGCCGAAGACAAGAATCAATACCGTATTGAACAGCATATAAGAGAGCAAAACCCAGCTTGTCGCCACCGCTCCAGCATGAAAATACGCGGCAACGACGGGCAGCGCAACAGTCAGCGTGCCCAGGTTCAGCGTTACCAGCAGCACACCGAGACTTGTAACCGTCAGCAACGCCCAGGGGTACACTTTATCACTCATTTCCGAAATCCTCCGTTCGTAACCCTGTCCCAGGCATAATGAAAGCACTCCGCTAAGAGTGCTTGAATGTGCTTATTGTAACGCTTCTATAATTTCGCCAGAGCGGCGAATCCGCCCAATTCTGGGAAAAATGTATTTCAGCGTATATTCATGTTCTTCTTCCGTAAGAGCCGCCATGGCATCGGCCGCAAAGATTTGCTGGTAGCCAAGCTGATAAGCCTCTCTGGCCGTCGTATCCACTCCAATGCTTGTAGAAATCCCTCCAAGCACAATGGTGTCGATGCCTCTGCGCCGCAGTTGCAAATCCAACTCCGTACCGTGAAATGCCCCCCATTGGCGTTTGGTGACGCTGAGTGTCTTCTTCTCCTCGATTTCTGCCACCAATGCCGACCAATCTGCGGGCCGAGAGGTTCCGCCGGATATCGGCGCTTGATCTGTGAGGGGACGAAGGGCCTCTTTACCATCCACAAAATTCACATTCACGGCAACAACCATAGCGCCCTTGGCTTGAAATGCGGCAGCGAGGTTGGCCGACGCTTCCACTACGGAAGATGCGGAATGGGGAAATGTCTCCATGTTGACGATACCTTTTTGAAGATCGATCAAAATGAGGGCGGTATGATTTGGGTTTAATTTCATGGTTATCTCCTCAGGTCAGGATAAAGTTGGGATTTGGATAACCATTATTATAAACCAACAAAGCAGGGAGGCCAAATTTCATGTCCGTTTCCACAAAAATGCCGGCTTGTTGGCCGTTTCATAAGCAGGATTGATCAAACCATGAAGCTGGAATACGGTGGGTTCACCGCATTTGCCGCAATATGCCGCCGTTCTTGGATTTACATAAGAGCAGCCTTTTTTTAATAGGCCATGCTCGTCAGAGCATCGATTTTGCAAAGGAGCGCCGCAATCTGTGCAATGGACGTCATTTTCATGCGGGAGCTTAGAGCAGCGAGCACAGGGCTCCAGTTCTGCTTTTTTACTCATTGGATCGACCCACCTATGCGATTTGATTTTGTAAGGATCCGGAAGGCTGGTTTTCTGTAATCGGGTTATCGATGACGTCATTATCAATCAAGATAGTTACAACACCGATTTGGATATTGCTTCCAAAAAATTGACCGTCCCCAAAATTATTCTTGCCGTTTTGGGTCCATCCCGTCTGGGAAATCTCCCCAATCGCGATGGCGCTGCCCCGGCTCAGGGCATTGACGTTGATGGCGCCGGCTGTCAGCGAAATGAACACCGCCATTATGGATTACCCCCCGGAGGAGCTCTAGGTCAGTCGGGAACTACGGCATCCTCATCTTGTCTTTTCTGAGTGATTCGGATGTCGCTTGCAACCGAAGCTGAGGTGCTCTGAATGATTTGTCCTTCCGTATGAAAAGGCGCATCCACCACATCATTGTCCAAAGTAAAGTTCACCACATGACTCATCCGATTGGCCCCCAAGTTTTTACCTCCTCCGTAATTGACCTTGCGGGAGCTTCTCCAACCAAGCTGCTTATTGTCCCCCAAGTCAATCGCCGAACCGTTCATCACCGAATTCACGTTGACGGACTGAAAATCCACGATACATTGCTGCAGGTTGTTGGCGCCATCAGACAAAGTGATATGCCTTGCGTCATGGATGGATGCATCCATGACATCCTGATCGTGTACGACATTCACCGAATTCGTAAGCGTGGCATCCTGCAGGCTGCCGAACCCTTGATTGATTTTGCTGTAAGAACTCCAACCAACGGCTTGGTTGGTTCCGATAAAGATGCCGGAAGAATTCTCGACATCGATCACAATCAGCTTGTTGAAAATGACGACGGCCTTCTGTTCGGACATGTGTGAAGTGTGCCTCCTCTTGTGCGGGCCGTGGGAAGGCTCATGCCCATATTGTATTCCGGCGATTCCAAAGGTTGCATACGAACAAGTATAAACGGCTATCGAAGTCCATTGGATCGTGAAAAAAGCCCGCCTTGGGAGCGGGCTAATTCGCGTCAAAAGCCTAATCGCGGATAAAAATCTCACGCAAAGGGTCTGAATCGATTAATTTAGGCATGCGGATCTCCAAGATTCCATCATGGACTTTGGCAATCGTACGGTTGGTATTGACATCGCTCGGCAAGGCAATGTCTTCAGAATGGCCGTCGTATTCGATTCTGAGCTGTCTCCTGTTGGAAAAAAACCTTATGTTTCTAAGCGATATATCCTCTGGAAGCCGGCATCGAACGAATAAGGAACGATGGGTTTCGAACAGCTCATAATCGACAGATTTGGACATGAACGCATGAAGATTCGGATCATAAGGCATGGATTTCGGCATATGGTTTTTGATTGCTTTCTGCACGAATTGTTGGATGTTCTTTCCCGCCATCTCGTTGCCGAAAAAAGGCATTTGTTTGAACAGGGAACGCTGGAATTCCTCCCAGTCCATCGCCGGGTGCTGTCGATTATCCACCAATTTCACTGCCTTTCCGGTGTGCTGCTCCCTATTTTATGTTCGGGCGGTCCGTAATGATACCGCGAAGCCACTCCGGAACCTCGGAGTCGGAAATATTCATCATGTCCAGGAAATCCGAATCGTTCAGAAGAGAACGAATGCCCGCCACCAAGTTGCGGTCGCCGCTGACCGATCCGAACCCTTGCGTTAATTTCTGATGGCTCTCAAAGGCAGTCGGCCAGTTATTCCCCATATTGATGCAAGAGGCGTTCTCTACCGTTCCAATGCGAATCGAGCCAATGACGAACTGGGGAGATAAGAAAGAAGACATGCCATCACCTCCGGTTATTCAAACGAAAACCGGCTGCCGTCTTATGAAGGCCCGGTAGAGAAGGAGAAGGCTCACCCTGCTCGGGCGAAGAAACACCCTTCTTCTTGGAATCGGAATTTGATCCGGACGGTTTTTGCGCTTCACTGACTTTGGTTCCGAAATTGTTGCCCAAGTTCAGTGAACCGCTGAGATGCTCGATATCCAATCCATCCAAACGAAATTCCAGTTTCTCCAGAACGGGTTGATGGATATGTACGTTCTCAATCGTCACTTGTGGGGTTTTACCGTTCAGACGGTCCAATGATTGTTCCAGCCGGTGAAATCGGGTATCCAAATCCCTGATTTGGGTGCCTACGTCTTGAAGAAAAGTATCCATGCGGTCCTTTTTTTTTCGGAACGGATTAATCACGGCTTTGGATTCTTGACGGTCGAGTCCGTGTCTGACAGATCTCTGTCTTCCAAGACAGCGTGATTGTCCAAGACCAACGAGTCCTCTCCTTGGACCATTCCAAAAGCCTGATTTTGCTTGGACACATGCTTAAACTTATGGAGCTTATTGCTCCCTGAGAAAATACCGGACGAGTTCGAAACCGTTCCGATACGCAGCTCGCCAAAACGAATGTGGACCATGGTTTGTTTTGACCTCCATGCGAAGGATGTTCTCTTTATCAATATATGACTGCCGAATCATCCGAATTCAACCGGTATGTTCTTTTGCTCAGAGAGGGGTTCGATGCGCAATTCGATGATCAGCAAACCTTGTCTATACTTGGCTTTGATTCCATCAGCCGACACAGGTTTGGGCAAAAGCAAGGAACGGCGAAAAGGACCGAAGAACCGTTCATTTCTGGAAATCCTGTTCTCCGTCACCGGGTAGAGGCGTGGGATTTCCCCTTCCACCACCAGAGTCTGCCCTTCGAGCCGAATTCCAATTTGGTCGGGCGTTTGAAGATCCGGTAACTCAGCCAGCACCACTACGGATGTGGAGGTGTAGTAAATATCAAAGCGCGGCCCCGTATTCGGAATCAGTTCGCCCATTTCCTGCCAAAAATCTTCTCCTAATACATCGATGGTCTGACTTAAAAAATCCGTCGGCTGTATGCGCTTTTCTTTTTTGTCCACAGGTTTTCTCCACCCGCCTTTACCCTATATTTATGCCGCCCCCCAAACTTGGATAACTGCTGAAAAAAGCCCATCA
>JAQBPQ010000165.1 GCA_028287445.1 Cohnella sp. | reverse complement strand
AAAAACCGAATTCAAATATGTCGCCTGTTATCGTCTCATAAGCCGAGCGATGTGGAGTGTCGACGATATGCCAAGCTTGAGTTCCGCCGGGAACGTATGGCAGGGAAGCGACCTGTTTCGGATTTTTGGTCGTATATTCGGCCGACATTTGCGTCCCTTGAATACGGATAAACCACGTGTTGGCGTGCCCTGGCGCAATCCTTTTCGTCGACAGGATCATCGGGAACTGCTGATGATCGGTTTTCACGTCGCAAGCCAGAATCGCATTGTCCCACGTTTCGCAAGGGGCGATGCCGCCTTTGCCGTCCGGACGCTCCGTCATGATTTTCGTCAGCAGCGCACGTACGCTCTGCGGCTTCCAGCCGAAACGGAGCGGCAAGTGGAGAACGTGCATGCCCAGATCGCCCATACAGCCATACTCGCCGTTCGTCGCGATCCGGCGCTTCCAGTTGATCGGCTTCGTCGGATCAAGGTCGCTCGAATGCCAGAACCCCGCTTCCACTTCGATGATGCGGCCGAAGCGGCTTTCATTTACCCATCTGACGATTTGCTGCGCGCCCGGAAAAAACGGAAATTCGGAGGAGCAACGGACGAGAACGCCGGGATGGGCCGCAATCGCGGCTTCGATCCGCTCATTCGCTTTCCGGTCGATGCCGAACGGCTTTTCCCCAAGCAAATGTTTTCCCGCATGAATAATGTCGATGTAGACTTGCTCATGCAAGTTGTGTGGGACCGCGCAGTATACCGCATCCACATCAGGATCCGCCAGCAGCACGCGGTAATCGGAGTATACATGGACGATGCCGGGTACATTCCGCGAGAACCACTCGGCCGCGGCAGGGTTCGAATCACACACGGCTACGATTTTAGGCTCGAAATTGACATTGTGGAGATGCAGCCAGCGTGCCGCCGCGCTGGCGAACTCTTTGCCCATCAGACCGCAGCCGATGACGCCGAAACGAATGACCGTTTTGTCCAATGCCTACCCCTCCTTCCCTGACAAAATCGCGATTGCGCGATCTTCCGAAACCCCGTGGTGCACGATTTCCATCAGTGCGCGGGTCATGCCGGCCGGATTCGGGTGCTGGATCACGTTGCGGCCGTAAACGATGCCTGAGACTCCCTGTCTCATCAGTTCGACGGTCCGGCTTACGATTTCCCCGTCGGTTGCCCGGCCTCCGCCTCGTACGAGCACCGGCACGCCTGAAGCCGTCTCCACGACCCGGTGATATTCCGATACATCGTCACAAGGATCGGCCTTGATCACATCGGCGCCTAGTTCTACACCTTGCCGGACAAGCGACATGATCTTGCGTATATCGCCGTCTACCATATAGCCGCCTTTGAGTTCATTGGCCAGCATCACGAGCGGTTCCACCATGAGCGGCATGCCGTACTCCTCGCACTTGCGCTTCAGCTGCGACACGTTGCGCACGCATTGGTGATGCAGCTCCGGCTGATTCGGAAGCAGCAGCAGGTTGACGCAAACGGCCACCGCGTCCAGACGCACCGCGTGTTCGATCGCATGGTCGATCAATTCGCTGAACAGAAAGCGGGGCAGCGCCGTGCCATAAATGTTGGCCGCATCCGTGCGAAGAACGAGGCCTGGCTTGCGTTTGCCCGGAATGGCTTGCAACTGCCGCGCTTGCCCGACGCTCAGCTGGATGCAATCCGGATTGGCATCGACGATCGTCGCGATAGCGCGCTTCATATTCTCAATTCCGGATAAAAAAGAAAATTCGTTAAAAAATCCGTGGTCAATTGCCACATCCAAACATTTGCCTTGTTCGCTGAACATACGGTTAAGTCTAGGTTGAACCGACATGCCTATCACTCCTTATGTTATACACAAACAAATAATATGTTCGTTTCAAACATGATGATACCATGATACAAGGATTGTTGTCGATATATTTGTACAAAAAAAGCCGGCAATCCACCGGCTCCGACTGTATTCCCTACTCGCAAACCAGCCATTCCACCGACGCTGCTTCCAACGCCGATCTCAGCCCTTGCTCCGGAACGTCATCGGTTAACAAACGATGAGCTTTGTCCAATTCGGCGAAAGAGAACAGATCCTGAACGTTGAATTTAGAGCGGTCCGCCACGATATTGACTTCCCCAGCGCGGGTAATGACTTGCCGCTTGATTTCCGCTTCGTACATGTTCGAATTACTGAATCCGTGCAGCGGGGAGATGCCGGTGGTACCCAAAAACACCCGGTCAAACGCCATTTTGGCAATCGCCTCGACACACACGGGGCCGATCAGGGTCGAGGTCGTCTCCAGTACCATTCCTCCCGTGACCAATGTCGGGATGTTCTTGTCCATCAACTCCACGGCCAGATTAAGCGCATTCGTCACAACCGTAATGCGCATCTCCGGCTGAAGGTGGCGGACGATTTGCAGTGTCGTCGTGCCTCCGTCCAAAAACACGGAATCTCCCGGAGAAATTTGCCCAGCCGCGTATTTGCCGATTTTCATTTTTTCCGCAATATGAACGCCTGCCCGTTCGGTTAACGCGATATCCTTCGTCACCATGATGGCCCCGCCGAACGTGCGCTTCACCCGTCCGGTCCGCTCCAGCTTTTCCAGGTCGCGCCGCACCGTCATTTCCGTGACGCCGAACTTTTCCCTTAGGCCGGTAACTTTCACCTCTCCCGTGTGTTCAAGGAGTTCGATTATTTGTCGCTGTCGTGCATTCAATCCTTGTGTAGAGCTCGTCAAGCCGGCTTCCCTCCGATCCGGTTCGATCAACTCGATCCGATCCTTCAAGATGTCTTGATTGTAGAAGATACTCGAGGTTCTGTCCAACAAGACAACCAGGGATGATCCAAAAAAAACAGCCTGCCCAGCTCAGACAGGCTGTCCTCCTTCTATCCGATTACTTCCAAGGAGTCTTCGTTTTCAAGGCTTCTTCCACATTGCTCTTATCTATTACTTCCGAGCCGGTGTCAATGATTTGTTCCGTGACGGCTTCGCCATTGATCGCTTTGTAAAGCGTTCTAACGCCGATATCGCCCATTTTGGTGTAATCCTGACCGATGAGCTTGTCGACCATCCCTAACTTCACGAACTGAAGCATCGGTTGGAAGGTGTCGATTGAGACGATCTTGCCGCCTTTTTCAACGAATTTTTTGACCTCTCCCAAAGCGGAAGGCTCGGCAAAATACGGCCATCCTCCGTCAAAGAACCAGCCTGCCAAATCCGGGTTTGCCGCCGTAAACTGATTGACCACTTCAACCGATTTTTGGACGTCGTCTTCCCCGGTTTGCACCGGAAGGACTTCAATTTTGGTGCCTGCAACTGCATCTTTAAATCCGGTTA
>JAQBPQ010000135.1 GCA_028287445.1 Cohnella sp. | reverse complement strand
TGATGGTTGGTGGGCCCTGAGGGACTCGAACCCCCGACCAATCGGTTATGAGCCGACAGCTCTAACCAACTGAGCTAAGGGCCCTCGTCTCGGGTCCCGAGATAAGGTTGGTTGCGGGGGCAGGATTTGAACCTGCGGCCTTCGGGTTATGAGCCCGACGAGCTACCGGGCTGCTCCACCCCGCGTCATTGAATCACAATGTCCTGTTAACAGCGACAAAACCTAGTATAACCGATAGACAACCCACATGTCAAGCATTTTCCGACGTATTGTTCGTATCCGCTGCGGGCTGCGCGGCCTCGGCCTTGGCCATCTCCGCGAGTTTCTGCAGCATAATATGCTGAGGCATGTGCATCAAGTGCTCAAGGGGTACTTTCATGAATGCGGCAAGCTTCTGAGCGGTTTCCGCGGACAAGGGCATCCGGTTCATCTGGCTTTGCCTCCTTCCGGTCTCAGTAGCAACGATATCAGCTTACCATATCGGATACCGAACCGCCAACACGCACCATTCATCCGTTCACGGGATATACCGAACCCCGTAACGGCCGCGCCGGGAACGGAAAACCTCGATTTCACTAGGCAGGTCCACCCCGTATAACCATCCGTCATGCTCCATTCGCCGAACGAGTACGCCCGCTTGAAACTTACTGTCGTACAACCGCAGCCAATAAACCCATTTCATGTGCCACCCTCCGCACGCGCTGTCTCTACCTGTAGAATACGCCGGCAGGAAGATTTTGAAACGGGGCCGAAAAGAAAAAGCCGCGCATGGACGGTTACGTTCTCCATCTCATGCGCGGCTTGTGAATCAGCCCGCAGGTACCGCTTGAACGGGGGAATCAAGCGGTTTACCGCCGCCATATACGTTATCGAAGACGCCATTGATGGGACCATCCGGGTTTAATTTGATTTTCTGAAGCACATCGTTACCCTTCGTCTCCAAATCCTTCAGCGCTTGCTTCACTGACTTCTGGCCTTGGAAAACCGACGTATACGCTTGGTTCACCACTTCCTGCATCATGTTTAGATTCGGTCTTTCCCTCATCAACTTCTGTTCGGCCGGCGAGTTCCCCGGCATCGGAGCCGGCTTCATCTTGGTGAATGCCTGCACGTTGTAAGACATGCCGTCTCTCGGTTTAATGAATTCGGTACGGGCAGGCATTTCGTAAGTGCTGCGGGACTTGAATTTGGCCCAGTCCTTGCCATTCATGAATTTCACGAACTCCCACGCATCGCCCTGGTTTTGAGCCTTGGAGTTGATGCCGGCCAGCGAGCTGAGCGTATTGCTGCCTCCGACTCCCGGAACGCTTGCATGGAACGGAACCGTGACAACATCCCAGTCGAGTTTTTCCACTTTCAGCTTGTCGCTGTTGTCGTTCATTTGTTGGATATCGTTAATCATACCGTAGTCGCCGACGGTCATAGCCACGCGTCCGTTCAGGAACAGGCGGCCTTGGTAGGGATTGTACTTGCCGTCCGCCGGCTGTTGGAAGTTCATGTCCTGTTGACGCGGAATGACATGCGCCTTATACAGATCGTAAACGGTGTTCCAGACGTTTTCCCACTGAGGGGTATTGATCAGCATTTTCTCCGCTTTAGCGTCGTACACCTTCAATTGCAGCGGGGCGATGTAATTCTGGATATCATAGAAGTTTTCGCCCGAGCCTCCCCATTGGTTAAAAGAGAAGCCGAATACAGCGTCTTTGCCGGTACCTTTAGTCATCTGCTTCGCCAGGTTAAAGACGTCATCCCAAGTCATGCCGTCTTTCGGAACTGGAACCCCGGCCTTTTGGAACAGCTTCTTATTGTAATACAGCGCGGACGGCATGAAGGTCGGCGAGAGTGCGTAGATGTTGTTGTTGCCTTGTTCACGGATACCGTCAATGACGGACGGCACGAACTCGGCTGTGTCGATTTTGTCTGACTTAAGCAGCGGATCGAGCTGTTTGAGCATATTCTCGTTGACAAGCGATGAAAGCAGGTTCATATCGAAAATCATGACGTCTACCGGATTGGAGCCGGTCATGATGGCTTTCGCTTTCTCCAACGGATCCGGTTGTTTTTGTGCGCCGTTTTTGCCTTGCTGCTCGAATTGCTGTTGGGACCAGTCGATGGCGGGCACAATTTGGATGTCGATTCCGGGATGGGAAAACTCGAACAAGTCCGTGAATTGTTGGCGGAAATAGGATTCGTCTTGCTTGCTTCCGTACATCGTGCCTATGCGAAGCGTACGGCGGTTTTTCGGATCGTTCGGATCGCTCTTGCTGCAAGCAGCGAGCAGCGGAAATAACAAAGATAACGTAAGACCGATCAGCATCCAGCGTTGGATGCGGCTACTCGATTTTTTCATGCGGTTTCTTCCCCCTCCAGTTGTTTGGGTGCACGAATGACGATTTTGTCGCCGTCGATTTCCATGCTTGCCTTGTCGCCGATGGACAGTGCCTGCAAATATTCCTTCGGAACCTGCAAACGGCCGACCCGGTCGACAACCACGAATGCTTCATGCACCTCCTCCAAAGACTTTCCGTCTCCAAAGGGCTGGGACAAATCCAGGTTGGGATTCCTCTTGATGAATTCCGTACTGGTCAGTCCATCCCGGATCGCGACGACGCGGTCGACTTTGCCGGCAAGCGACAGGTCGTGGGTGACGATGACGATGGTGAGGCCCATTTCGCGGTTAAATCGGCGAAAAATGTCCATGATCATATCCGACGTCTGGTTATCTACCGATCCTGTCGGTTCGTCGGCGAGCAGCAGTTGGGGGTGGTTAGACAGCGAGATCGCGATGGCGACCCTCTGCTGCTCTCCGCCGGACAGCTGCTGCACCTTGTTGTGAAGCCTATCCTTCAGTCCGACCCATTCCAGCAGCTGTTTGGCATATTCGCGATTCAGCTTGCCGGAGAACATCATAGGCATCTCTACGTTTTCAAGGGCCGATAGAAAAGGAAGCAAGTTTCGGGCATTGTTTTGCCAAATGAACCCGACGGTATCGCGTTTGTATTTGACCAACTCTTCGTCGCTTGCCTTGAGCAGGTTCCATTGTCCGACGGTCACTTGACCCGCCGATGGACGGTCCAATCCGCCCAGCGTATTGAGGAGCGTCGATTTGCCGCTGCCGCTGTTGCCGATGATGGCCATCATCTCGCCCGCTTTGACGGTTAGGTTCAAACCTTGGAGCGCCACCACCTCGAGATCGTCGGCTTTGTAAATTTTGACGAGTCCTTCGCAATGTATCACGGTTTATCGCTCCTCTCCGAGCTTGACGGCTTGATGAACGCGCAAACGGCGAATGTGGGTCATCAGAAGTCCTGCCCCGATGGCCATCATGACGGCAACGACGGCATAGAGCCGGATCGTATCGATCGCTGCGAACACAACGTGAAACGGAGGAACCTGACGCGTCGTGTTGTCGGTTGTCTGCAGGAAAGGCAGGAACAACAGGCTGGTGACTTTACCAATCAGGATGCCGAGCCCAATCGAAAGTCCTGCGGTGAAAATCTGTTCGAGCAGCAGCATACCGGTCAATTGCTTGCGGGAAAGCCCCATCGCGCGGAGGATGCCGATCTGCACGATCCGTCCGGAAAGATTGAAAAACCAAAACAGCACATATCCGGACAATGAGACGATAACCGTCACCATGAACCCTAGGCTTAAAATCCCGAACACGCCGCCTCTGGCAGGATGTTTGCTTTGGGAAATCAGTTCGCTTCTCATGTCGTCGATTTTGGCGATTTCAATTCCTTTGCCTTGCAGCACCGGAATGATGGGAGCGGTCTTGGCGCCCGGATCCATTTTGAGCCAGACGTCATAAGGGATCATCGGCACCTGATCATAAATGTAGTCCAGATTCGCGACCAGGAACGGCGCTTGATCCGGGTATTCGCTCGGCCAGTAAGGAACAATCCCGATCACTACGAATTCGACGGTTTGATCCTGAAGGTCAGTCTGGACGGTGTCCCCCGGCTTCAAGTCGAATTTCGTGGCGATGTTCGAAGAGATGAGCGCGCCTTGCGGAACCTTGCCCAACCAAGACAGATAGGTGAACGGGTTCATCGGATACATGTCTTTGCGGAGCCATGCGACCCGGGCAAAATCCACATTGTCGATGCCCATCACAATTCCCTGACCTGCCGTCTTGCCTGAGATGGTGATGCTCGTCTTCGCTTGCAGAACACGGGCGGCATGGTTGACCCCCGGAAGGGTGCGGAACACCTCGAACGGAGGTTCGCTGAAATTGATGCGGCCCGGTGTCGGACGGTTCGGTTGTCCACCGCCGCTGCCTCCGCCGGTACCGCCGCTTCCATTGCCTCCGCCGCCGCTGCCGGAACCGCCTCCACCCGAGTTTCCGCCGGTGCCGCCTCCTTGCTGCGGATCAACGGGCTGCACCTCGGCTTGGCCCTCCCACACCGATGTCACGACAACATCGGAGCCGTACTGATACTGAATGCGCTCCTCCGAATTGAGGCCGATCGTACGCGCCGCGGAAGAATTATAAACACCCAGCCCAAGCGTCAGGATCAACAGAATCATAAGCGGGTAATAGGATTTCGCCGACCGGGACAACTGCGTGATCGTCAGGTACAGCGGAACGGGCAAAAATTTCTTCCAAATGAGATTGACCAGCTTGAGCAGCAGCGGGAACAACCGCAGGAACACAAGCCCTGCCGCAAAAATTGTAATCGCCGGTACGAAAAACAGGAACGGCTGGACGTTTAATTGGTCGGTCGTCATGCCGGTTTTGAACGATACCATTTGGCGGTCGTTGAACAGGTACCAGCCGTATGCGGCCACTCCGAGAAGCGCTACATCAAGGAACCATTTTTGCCAGAATGGCGTTGTTTCCGTTCGCGCCATCTGTCGTTTGTAGTCGACGATGGACGTGCGGGTGAACACGAGCGCCGGGATGACCGCTGCCAGAATGGCCACGATGACCGCAGCCAAACCCGCAAGCGCTCCATCCGTCGAGAAGCCGACCGGGATTGCTTTGCGGTTGACAAACTCAAGGAACCCGTTGGCCGAGCCGATGCTCTTCGCCATAAACCAGCCGAGGAACGGACCAGTGATAAGCGCAGCGGCTCCGAGAATCACCCCTTCGAGCAGGAACAGCACGAAAATTTGCCGGGTGCTCGCCCCCCGGCTGCGCAGCACCGCGATGTCGGAACGCTGCTTCTCAAGCGCCTGTCGGGAGTTCATGGTGATGAAATAGAACACCATCGCGATCATCGGTGCCGCCAGTGTAAACAGCAGCGTTTGCAATTGAATGCTGCTTCGCCGGAACTCGGCGAGCATGTCTGCGAATGATATTTCCATTCGTGTATCTTTGAGCCGCTTATAAACCTCGATATCGATACGGCTTAAAGTGTTGGTGAGCGGCGACAACTGACTCGTCTTGATCTCCCTCAAATCATAGGCCGTGTACCAGTTCGCCGTCTGCAGGGGAATGTGCCGTTTCTCTCCAAGATCCTGCATCATGACCGGATCCGCAATGAACAACGTGTTCATCAGCGGATCCATCCCTTGGTACCAATAAGGACCTGCGGGATTTTTCGGTTTGAAGGACCCGACGATTTCAACCCGGAGCGTCTCGTTCGATCCGCCGAAC
Organism: Cohnella sp.; assembly: GCA_028287445.1. Taxonomy (GTDB): domain Bacteria; phylum Bacillota; class Bacilli; order Paenibacillales; family Paenibacillaceae; genus Cohnella. Next base: position 1,152 of record JAQBPQ010000135.1, on the reverse strand, counting down.
AGAGGGTAAAGCAGCACGTCTCCGACATGCAAATCGTTCCGGAACATCGCTTCTTCCATCATAACGGCCTTCAGCGTACCATCCGTCCCTGCTGCGTCCGGATACCAGACTCCGCCCACTTGCTCGGCTTGGTCTTTCAGTCCGCTGAAGGCGGACAGAGACATTTTGCGGGTCCGGCTTGCGTCCACTTTGTTCGGATCCTCGGGACTTACTTCCGTGCTGCGCAGCGTAAGGCTGCGTTGGGAAGCTTCCGCCGGGAAACCTACTTTACCGGGGACATCTTTCCGGATGTATGAGTCCACGTTGCCGAAGCCGTTCCAGTCCGTTTTGCCGTCCGTCGATTGGTAGCGAATCAGCATCGCGCCGGCCGGAAGACCTTGGCTGTTGTCCTTGAGCGACTGGGCGACCACCCGCTTGAGAGCGCCGTCGGCATATATCGGAATGCTCGTGGTAAACGCTACCGCCACGAGCAGCCCCGCCAGTGTGCTGAGCGTCAGCCATCGGGTGTTCCACATTTTGCGGAAAAGAAACCGGATCAGTGAATTCATCGGTTACCGACCTACCACTTTCTGTCCCGGTGTCAGTCCAACCAAAATCTCCGCGTCGGTCGACGTTTGCTGGCCCACTTCCACATCGACTTCGCGTTTGCTGCCGTTGTCTTCGACGACCTGAACGTAGGTTCGGCCACCGATCGATCGAAGCGCGGCGAGCGGGATCACGATGGCGTCTTTTTTACGGTTCAGGATGACCGATGCCGAGAGCGGCGTTCCCCGCTCCACCGTCTTCGGTAAATTCGGCACGTCTATGAGCATGAATTGATCGATGCGGTTGGGATCGGTTCCGCCATTCCCGCCTCCATTGCCACCTCCGCCGTTCCCGTTGCCGTTATCCGTTTGGGGCACGGGAAGCTGCTTCACTGTGCCCTTGAGCGGATCCAAATTATTGATCGACACCTCAACTTCCATGCCCGTCGTCACTTTGTCCAAATCGTCCTGGGACAAGGTGGCCGCTACGATTTTGCGGCTCGGGTCCGCCACCACACAAATCGCATCATAAGCTTTGATCTGGGCGCCTTCTTGCACGGATACCGAAACGACGGTGCCGGCAAACGGCGCGGTCAGGGTGGCTTTACCGATATCCGCTTGCTGATCG
>JAQBPQ010000119.1 GCA_028287445.1 Cohnella sp. | reverse complement strand
CCGCGGGGCAATTCGGAGAATACATCTTCCACCTTCAAAGTCGGCATTTTCCCAACGACGGTGGAGGGTAAGCCTGCCGCCTACCGCGACGCCGACAACCATCAAGGCCCGATCGCCACGACCGCTCCTGGCATGGAAATCGCGTCCAAAATAGACACAACCAACTACAACGGCTACACGCTGGAAGCCAAGATTCCGTTCTCCGCGCTTCCTGCAGCGATTGATCCGGCGAAGATGGCCTTCAACATCTTCATCTATGATTCCGATACCACGGACAAAACCGGACAAACCCGTCTCGGCTGGTCCACATGGGGCGGGGTGCAAGGTGACCCGTATCGTTGGGGTCATGGTTATATGACCGGCTACGTGCCCGATCCGAGCCTGCCGGTGACGCCGAAAGCGCCGATTATCCCGCTCGATGTCGCGCATAGCACACTGTCTCCTCAGTCCATATTGCAGTCTTCGATGAATGGGGTTCCGTTAGCCAGCGGCATCGCGGCCGACAAGAACAGCCTGCAGATTGACGGCAAGCCCAAGGTGATAGACGGCAAAGTGACCGTGAAGTTGAAAGCCGGGCAGCAGGGTACGGCCAATTTGTTTGTCTGGTCGAATCAGAAGACGGTCGACAAGAAGACGGTCAGCTTCACAGGGAACAAAACAGCTGAGGTTATGCTCAATTGCCCGGCTGACATGCCGATGGCTGGCTGTTACCTGCTGATCTCGTATGAGACGACAGACGGCAAGACATTGGCTCTCTCTTATCCGTTAGACAAATAAAAGAAAGCTGGCGTCGGTGATTAACCGGCGCCAGCTTTTTTAGAATCTCTAGCCTCAATACGCCACGCCCACCGCGTGCTTCACCACCGCCGGATCGTGGATCATCGCCAGCATCGCGTGTGCAACATCCGCCCGTCCGATGCTGCTCCCACCTCGCAGATTTGCCTCCACAGCGGTCCGGTAGACACCCGTCACCGGCCGGTTCATCAGTCTCGGCGGCCGTACGGACGTCCAGTCCGTCGCGCTCCGCTCCAGCTCCTCCTCCATGACCTTAAGGTCTGCGTAGATGTCCTTCAGCAATGCCTTGACCAGCGGAGTGACGATCCTGCCGAGCAGGAACGGCTCCCCTTGCGGCACTGGCCCGAGCGGCGCCGCGCTCACCACCAGCAGCCGCCGAACCTCAGTCAACTCCATCGCCCGCAGCACTGTGCGCGTCAGGGGGGCCGTGATCCCCGCGTCCTTGCGGCTGCGCGCGCCGAGACCCGAAAGCACCGCATCCCGTCCGGCCACCGCTTCCCGCAACGCCTCTGGATCGTCGAGCAACGAAGAGGTGAAGACGTCCAGCGCATCACCCGTAACCGTGAACCGTGCCGGATCGCGTACCACGGCGGTGACCTGATGACCCGCCGCCAGGCCTTGCCGGACAATCTCCTGACCGATTCCGCCAGTCGCTCCGAAAACTGTGATCTTCATTATGTGCCCTCCTATTGGGTTGAGTATTTACTCACCCCTAGTTTATTTTTCGGGTTCAGCAGTACCTGTCCGACACCATATTACCACTTTCAACAAACCGGTCACGCCGAGATGCGTCCCGCTCCTTTCTCTATTGGCTTCCAGATCACCAAGACGCCTTCCGCTCCTTTTCCTATTGGCTTCCACATCTTTGTATAATAAGATATCTTTATAGAGCGTGAAGCTCGTTGGAACCGTTCCGGCTTTCGCGCGTATTGCTGATAGAAGTAACGAAAAATCGGGAGGCCATGTACATGTCTTTATTCAAACGTCTGAGGGATCTCACGCTTTCCAATGTGTACGCTTTGATCGAGAAAGCGGAAGATCCAGTCAAGCTTACAGATCAATATATCCGGGACATGACGGAAGATCTGGAAGATGCGGAGAAAGCTGTCGCATCGCAAATCGCGCTGGAGAAGAAATTCAAGCAGCTGTATGAGGATCAGGCGGCTCTCGTGCTCAAACGCTCGGAACAAGCGCAGCTGGCCGCACAAGCCCAGAATGTCGACTTGGCCCGCCGTGCGCTTGAAGAGAAGCATGCTGCCGAACAGAAAACGAGCGAATATCAAGTTAGCTTTACCCGTAACAAAGAGCTGGCCGATAATTTGAGAATCAAGCTGGATGAAATGCGCAAGCAGCTGACCGACATGAAGGATAAGCGCGAGACGCTGGCCGCGCGTTACAATGCTGCCAAGACCCAGCAAGAAATCAACAAAGCGATGTCCAGTTTCGGATCCGACTCGGCAGCCTCGGGCTTGAAGCGTATGGAGGAAAAAATGCTGCAGATGGAAGCTCAAGCGGAAGCGAGCAATGAACTGGCTTCCTCCAAAGGCAAATCGCTGGATGAGGAATTCGCCAACCTGGGTAAAGACACCAAGGTCGAAGACGAACTCGCGGCCCTGATGAAACAATACGAGAAAAAGTAGGCCGCCCATGAGTCTATTCAAACGGATCCGGAATCTCGTCGGCAAGGCCGAACCGCCTCAGGTCGAGCGAAGCATGCTTACCTTGGGGCCGGGGGACGTGTGCGAGGTTTCCTTGATTACTTACCAAGTTACCGGCCGTACTCAGAATCCCCAGCGCAGCAGCGCGTTGCTGACCTTACAGGACGGAGCGGATATCCGCTATCTCCTCATTGAAGAACGCGAGCGGACGGTTTACGCCCTCTATCAGCCGATTGACGGCCGCCTCGATTCCATCGATGAAGTGCCGACGACGATGGAACTGGACGATAGCTCCTATTACCTGGAAGAGCAATATAGCGGCTTCATCGTCCCTGTCGGCAAAACGTCGTTCATGCGGGGCGGCGAACAATCCGTCTGGCAGTATCAGTCGGACGACAAGAAGCTGCTGCGCATCGAATGGTTAGACGGACGATTCATGCTTTACCAAGGGGAAAGTGTCCTTCCCGCCGATGTGCGCGTGATCAGGGGCAGTTAAAGTGTTCACCCGACAAGAGGCTGCCCTGCAGGGTTTGACAACCTGCGGGGCAGCCTCATCTTGTTGCGGAGGAACGTCCGTTCAAATGATCAGACTGCTGACGGCAAAGCTGGTTCCAACGTAAACGAAGCACAGCAAAACGCCGACGGCCACATTACCTTTTTGCAAATGATCGGACAACTTGAGCCCCGGCGTTACCCACTCGAAAATCCAATATACCGCGATCAAACATACGTAACCGACGGCAAACCAGAGCATCATAAACCAGATCGAAGTGTTCGTGTAAGCGGATACGCCAATCACGATCGCTGTCGCGAGAAATTTGCCGCCCATGGCGAGCCCCACGGCCGTATTGCCTTTCCTCAGTTCGTCCAAATCGTTGAACGGCGTCATGAGACTGAAGACGACGATCCCCAACAATTGCAGCGCCACGATCACGACTACGCTGACGACCAGATTGATGACTACGGTCAATTTGCCCACCCCCGGAATTTTGCGTAAGCATTGTCAAAATCGACGAAGTCGTGCACCTCTTCGAGCATGACCTGCGCTTTTTTCTGATTTTTCAAATCGTTGTAACGCTTATCGTCGATTGGTTGTTTGATCCGGTTGCCCGAAGGCAAGGTTAGAACCGCAAAATCTCTTGTTTTGCCCTGATTTTCTGTCTTGTAGACGCCCACCAGATCCACTTCCGTTCGGAGCGAAACTTTCAGATTGGCAAGATCGTCCATGGCCGACTTCTGGTCTCGATACGATTTGATCGTGTTCCAGGACGACAGATGAATTTCGTTGCGCTGCCCGGAATTCGTAATCAGTTCGGCGTCCATATATTGCAAAGTCCAGACAGCGTCCCCTGTGGCGTAATTTCCGTCGTTCGGAAGCAGCTCGTTATCCGGCAGGATCGTCATATCGCTGCCGATCAGATCGCCCACTTTGCCTTCGGCGATTCGGTAATCCCATGGAACGCGGACAGCATTGGGGTCCGTTGCTGCATTGGCATTGGCGTTGGCGTTCGTGTGGAAAACGGACGGTCCGCCGGCCGAGCATGCGCTGAGCAGCAGGACGACCATAACGACCCACAACAGGTTTCGGAATAATTTCATCTATTTCACTCCCAACGCGATAAAATGGCTGGTATTGCCCGTAATAGGACCGCCTGCCCTGCCAAGCAATCCGCATGGCGTTCCGTTAATCACGAACATGCCCGTAAGCAGGTGGAACTCGCCGGCAGCCGTAGCGATGCGCGCCAAATCCGCTCTCTTCTGGTAAACGACCGGAAACATCACGCTCGTATCGAAGCCGTCCTGATCCTCGATCTCCAACTGCCCACGAGGATCGAACAGCTTCACGGAGCCTCCCTCCCGGCCGAACATGGATTTGGACACAAAGCTGCCTTCAAAAACCGGCTTGTTGTAGGTCGGCAGCATATACCGGCCGAGCGCTTCCCGTTCCTCCGCATCGAAGAGCAGGTCCAATTCGTACAGCCCCCAAGCGGCCGCCTGAAGTCCCTTGGACTGCAGCAGGATGCTGTGCGTCGGATTGAACAGCTGTAACTGTCCGGTCTCCATGGCGTAGGCCAGCGCTTCTCCCCCGTCGTCGAATGCCATCCACTCCTTCGGATATAGCGCAAACATCCGGTGAATGACGCGGCCTTCCCCGTCTCTCAG
>JAQBPQ010000115.1 GCA_028287445.1 Cohnella sp. | reverse complement strand
GGACATTTTCACACTTGCTAAAGGCCTTGGCAGCGGGTTCCCCGTTGGTGCGATGCTGGCGAAGCGGCCATACGTGGCGGCATTCTCAGCCGGCTCTCATGGCTCCACCTTTGGTGGAACGCCGATCGCCATGGCGGCCGTCGCGGCCACGGTGCACACGATCGTGAGCGATAACGTCCCCGCCAAAGCGTCGGAGGCGTCGGAATATCTGTTCGCCCAGCTTCGTGTTCACCTCGCCGATCTGCCGGGCGTACTCGAGATCCGTGGCGCAGGGCTGTTGGTCGGCATTCTGTGCGACGCTCCCGTGGCAGACCGTATCGCTGAATTGCACAACCGCGGTCTGCTCGTCGTCTCCGCTGGGCCTGATGTGATCCGGCTGCTGCCGAATTTGCTCGTGACCCATGAGGAGATCGACGAGGCTGTTGCCTTGATCGCCGCCGTTCTGACCGAACAGGCTGCCGCGAAACAAATCTAGACAGGAGGGAACGCCGTGAACACCACCGTTAATGTCGAAGAGATAGCGTCCCAGCTCAAAGGTAGAGATTTTCTCGGGCTTATGGATTACGAGCCGGATGAGATCCGTTATCTGCTCGACTTGGCCATTGAACTGAAGAAGAAACAGAAGGCCGGAGAGGTTTATCAACCGCTGAAAGGCAAAACCCTCGGCATGATTTTCGAAAAATCGTCCACGCGCACGCGTGTTTCTTTTGAAGTCGGGATGTACCAATTGGGCGGCCATGCGCTGTTCCTAAGCCGCAACGACATCCAAATGGGCCGGGGCGAGACCATCCGTGACACGGCCATGACGATGTCGCGGTACTTAGACGGGATCATCATCCGCACGTTCGGCCATCGCAACGTGGTCGAGCTGGCGCGGGGAGCCACGATACCCGTCATTAATGCACTGTCCGATCAATCCCACCCTTGCCAAGCGTTGGCTGATTACCAGACCATTTTGGAGAAGAAAGGACGTCTCGAAGGGCTCAAAATCGCCTATATCGGGGATGGCAACAATATGGTTCACTCTCTCATGATGGGTGCGAGCAAGCTGGGCCTGCATTTTGCCAGCGCGTCGCCGGAAGGTTACGAGCCTGATAAGGAAATCGTACAATCTGCCCGGGAGAACGCCTCCGAAACCGGCTGCCGAATCGACATTGTGCGCGACCCGCGCGAAGCTATGGAGAATGCGGACATTGTATATACGGATGTTTGGGCGAGCATGGGGTTTGAGGAAGAGCAAAAAGAACGTGAGCGTGCCTTTAAAAACTACCAGGTGAACGAGGAACTTGTAAAATCTGCGAAACAGGATTATCTGTTCCTGCACTGTCTGCCGGCCCATCGCGGCGAAGAGGTGACGGAAGGGGTCATCGACGGGCCTCACTCCGTTATTTTCGACGAAGCCGAGAACCGTCTCCACGCACAAAAAGCGATTATGGCCGCTCTCATGTAAGCCGGGCAGCCCAATCATTTGAGGATAGAGAAAGTAGGGAAACCCGTCATGGCAAAAGAGAAAATCGTGCTGGCATACTCCGGCGGTCTGGATACGTCCGTTATTCTAACGTGGCTGAAGGAGACGAACGACGCCGAAATCATTACTTTCACCGCCGACATCGGACAGAAGGAAGAGCTTGACGGATTGGAGGAAAAAGCGAAAAAGACCGGCGCCTCCAAAGTTTACATTGACGATCTACGCGCTGAATTCGCCAAGGACTTCATCTATCCTATGTTTCAGTCCGGAGCGCTATATGAAGGACAATATCTGCTTGGCACCAGCATCGCGCGCCCACTGATCGCCAAGCGCATGGTCGAGATCGCCCGCGCCGAAGGAGCGACCGCGATTGCGCACGGCGCCACCGGTAAGGGCAACGACCAAGTGCGCTTCGAGCTGACGGCTGCAGCGCTCGCGCCGGACATCAAAGTGATCGCCCCTTGGCGGAATCAGGCGTTCCGCGAGGCGTTCCCGGGCCGCGCCGAAATGATCGCTTACGCAGAGAAGCATGGTATCCCGGTGCAGGCTTCCGCCTCGAAGCCGTATTCGATGGACCGCAATTTGCTGCACATCAGCTTCGAGAGCGGTATGCTCGAGGATCCGTGGTTTGATTCGAGCGCGGATGATGTTCAGGATATGTATGTGTTGTCGGTTTCTCCGGAGAAGGCGCCGGATGCGGCCGAGTATGTGGAGTTGGATTTTGAGGCAGGCGACTGTGTCGCCGTGAATGGGGAGCGGCTCAGCCCGCTGGGCGTGATGGAGAAGCTGAACGAGCTCGGCGGCAGACACGGCGTAGGACGCGTCGATATGGTGGAGAACCGCTTCGTCGGCATGAAGAGCCGCGGTGTGTACGAAACCCCGGGCGGCACGATCCTGTTTACTGCCCATCGCAAAATGGAATCCTTGACGATGGATCGTGATGTGATGCATTTGCGCGACTCCCTCATTGCTAAGTACAGCTCTCTCGTCTACAACGGTTTCTGGTTCGCACCGGAACGTCTGGCGATTCAGGCGTTGGTGACCGAAAGCCAGAAGAATGTTACGGGTACCGTTCGGCTCAAACTATACAAAGGGAATGTGATGGCTGCCGGTTTGAAAAGCCCGGTCAGCCTCTACAATCCGCATATCGCCACGATGGAAGCCGACCCGACACAAGCCTACGATCAAGGGGACGCCACCGGCTTCATCCGCTTGAACGCACTCCGTCTCAAAGTATCATCCGGGGTGAATGGGGCAGAGGGGATCACAAAGTCATGAGCAAGCTGTGGGGCGGCCGGTTTACGAAGCCAACCGACCAACTGGTGGAAGACTACACGGCTTCCATCACGTTCGACAAGGAACTGGCCCAGGAAGATATCCAAGGCAGCCTGGCGCACGTGACGATGCTGGGTCATTGCGGCATCCTCCCGGCGGAGGATGTCGCCCTCATCAAAGCAGGGCTGGAGCGGATTCGCAGCCGGATCCAACGCGGGGAGCAGGTTTTTGCGGTTGCCGACGAAGACATTCACATGAACATTGAAAAGGCATTGATGGAGGAACTCGGCCCTGTGGCCGGCAAACTGCACACCGGCCGCAGCCGCAACGACCAGGTGGCGACCGACATGCACCTGTACCTGCGCAAACGTGTCGTCGAATTCGTCGACTTGTTAGCGAAGCTGCAGTCGGCGCTGATCGGACAAGCAAAGGCGAATGTAGGCACGATATTGCCGGGTTATACGCACATGCAGCGGGCGCAGCCGATTCTGTTAGCGCACCATTTGATGGCGTATGTGGCCATGTTCGGCCGCG
>JAQBPQ010000113.1 GCA_028287445.1 Cohnella sp. | reverse complement strand
CGACATTTTCGGTCGTTCTCTTCATTCGAATGTTAGGGAAGGCATCCAAGGTAAAATCGCGATGATGCCCGACAACGCGCGAAACAAATAGCAGGAAACGCTCGGTCGTATTATTAACGAAGGCTCCGTCGGTTTGATTGCGATCATTCTGTAAAGCGTGGCACCCATATCTGGAAGGTGGCAGGCTGTCGAGGACGTCTCGGCAGCCCTTTTGTGCTGCCATGATGAGCGCGCAATACTACTCCACAGATATCGTCAAAGAGGCGGTTCTCGTACTTGCTTTGGACGTCACTTTCATCCATCTGAACCGGAAACAGGCGTAAATCTCGCGCCACGCTTGATACTTCGGGTTTCACCCGTGTATAATTTCTGATGAAACGGATAAACAGATAAAAAGCCACGTTCCGTTGTGGGAGGTGAATCCATGAACAAAACCGATCTGATTACCAAAGTCGCAGAAATGGCGGACCTGTCCAAGAAGGATGCCACGCAAGCGGTTGACGCGGTATTCGATGTGATTTCCGAAGCGCTGCAAAGCGGTGACAAAGTCCAACTCGTCGGCTTCGGCAACTTTGAGGTGCGCGAGCGTTCCGCCCGTAAAGGACGCAACCCGCAAACCGGTGACGAAATCGAAATCCCGGCTGGCAAAATTCCCGCGTTCAAACCGGGCAAAGCGTTAAAAGAAGGCATCAAATAAACCGGATTATACTTAACCGAATGGACCATCTCCCACGCTATGTGCGTTCACATGGAGGGAGGTGGTCTTTTGGTTTCAACAGAGGTTGCGCACCGATTTGAGCCTGTGCTATACTCAATTTCGTACTTTTCGTCGGGACGTAGCGCAGCTCGGTAGCGCGCACCCTTGGGGTGGGTGAGGTCGAGAGTTCAAATCTCTCCGTTCCGACCATTCCGTATTCACGAACTGCTTTTCCATGGTTTAGCCGCGGGAGAGCAGTTTTTGTTTGACACAAGTCCGACTTTTCTTCATGATGGGAAGAAAAAAGGAGGCCGCGACCGAATGGAATCGAACCAGGCGGATTATGTCGTCATCAAGGCTAAAGAGGGCGGAGTCCAGGTCATCGGATTGACGCGCGGACAGGACACCAAATTTCACCATATGGAGAAACTGGACCGGGGGGAAGTGCTGATCGCGCAGTTCACCGATCACACATCGGCCATCAAAATCCGCGGCAAGGCGACGGTGATGACCAAATTCGGAACGGTGGAAACTGAAGTTTAGAGATTTTGCAAGTACGCAGGCATAGCCTGCCTTTTTACTTTGTACAATGGGATAGGGAACTCTCGTCCGTGAAGGAGGGAACCGTTGTGCCCCATTGGCGAATCACCGTATTTACAATAACAGCCGGAATTGCGGCGATCCTGATTCTCGGCCGGTTGCCGGCGCTGGAGCGGGGTACGCAGGAGCTCCGTGCCAAAATGGCGATTGCGGCTCCGCAGCAAATGCTGTCCGACGATAACCTCGCCGATGCGATGGTCGGTCTTCAATTGCAGGAAAGATTGACGAGAGTGGGCTGGGATCATTCCATCCTCACCATCGATCTGACACTCCGGGCGGAAGCCGGCACCGGTCAGGCGATAGCGCACGACTTGACGGAGCTGATCCGTTTTGCATTCGGCGATGCAGGAAACGTGCGGCAGCTGCTGTTTCGGGTGTATCGGCAGACCGGCGGCAGCCGTGCGCTGTTGTTGTACGGAGACGGCCGAAGAGAAGATTGGCGGCGGGCAGAACTTGCCTCATTGTTGTCTTCAGAATCCTTGTTAAATGAGCAGTTTTCACAGAAATTACGTTTGGTCAAAACAGCCGCAGGGGAACGGTGGCTCCTGAATTCAGCAAATTCTTGAACATGTCCGGCGTCTTATGCGGTGATACCGGGGGTGTGTTATAATAGATAAAATGAAAACGCCGTTCAGGTGTTCGGCATCAGGCTCGGAGGCTGGAGAATGACACGATACCGGGTTGAGCAAATGGCCCACAAATATATGGATCACGAAATGATTGCCCTCCACACGGAATTGCCCGAATTCCCCGACGGCCGGATTCGCTTGTTATATGCGGTGCTGAATCAGCAGCCGGGGGCCGCTTCCGACAAGGAACTCTTGACGCTCGTTACTTCCATAGTTCAACTGGGGCTCGACACACACGAGATGGTGGACAACGGCCCCTCAGACGGCATGACCGGTATGGCCGCCATGAGATCGCAGCAGTTGAAGATATTGGCCGGAGATTATTTCAGCAGCCGGTTTTATCAATTGCTTTCCCAAGCGGGCCACATCGATGCGATTCGTCGTTTGAGCGAGGCCATCTGTGAGTTAAACCGGATCAAGATGAACCTTTATTCCAAGATCACACAACGAAAGCTCAACGCGGAAGAATATGTAACGTACGGGGCGGAACTGAGATCCGGCCTGTTCTTGTCGTTCACCGGATTCATGCACGGGTTGTATGAAAGGTTGTGGCCTGAACTGGTTGAGAGGTTCAGCCGCTGTGAAGTGTTGCTTGAGGAATTGAGAGATGCGCAGAAACCGGCGAAGCTCAGCGACAGCTGGGGGTTTTGGCATATTTTGCAGGAAGGTACGGAGGAAGACCGCCGTGCCTTGTCGGAACGGCGGGAAGACACCGGATTCATCCGCCATTTGCTGGACAAATACGGCGTACCGGACAAACTCCGCGTGCTGCTTCGCCAATCCTCCACGCAGCTGCAGGGGCTGCTCGGACGTATTCAATCGGAAAAGTTGGTCCGGGAGCTGCAGCCGCTCATTGAGCCGTTTGTTACGGCAGCCGGATCGCAGCGGGCAGCAGCACTGAAGGAGTTGGGGTGAGCCTGATGGGAATGGACGCAGAATCCAAACAACGACATGTACACGCCGTTTTCGAGAGCATCGCTCCCAAATACGATCTGATGAACGACGTTCTCAGCTTCCGCAGGCACAAGGCTTGGCGCCGGTTCACAATGCGGAAGATGGACGTGAAACCCGGACAAAAGTCTCTCGATCTATGCTGCGGAACCTGCGATTGGACGATTGCACTGGCCAAAGCCAGCAAAGACGGCGAAACCGTGGGACTTGATTTTAGCCGGAACATGCTGGATTTCGGACAAGCCAAAGTCGACAAACTTGGGCTGTCCAGGCAGATCAAGCTTGTCCAAGGCAATGCCATGGAGCTGCCGTTCCCGGACAACACGTTCGATTTCGTGACGATCGGGTTCGGATTACGCAATGTACAGGATATCATGCAAGTGCTAAGTGAAATGAGACGAGTCGTTAAGCCGGGCGGCAAAGTAGTCTGTCTGGAGTTATCCAAGCCGACTTGGCAGCCCTTTAAGGGCCTTTATTATTTATATTTCAAAACACTGCTTCCGCTCCTGGGCAAGTGGTTGGTTAAAAAATACGAGCAGTATCGCTGGCTGCCCGAATCTCTCGCGGCATTCCCGGATCTGCAGGAGCTTGCGGAGCGGTTCCGCGGTGTGGGGATGCGCAACGTACGGGCGTATCCGCTGACCGGCGGAATTGCGGCACTGCATATCGGAACGAAGGGGAATGACGGGGCATGATCCGCAAAATACGCATTATTTTGGACATGATTAAATTTGAGCATACACTCTTCGCGCTTCCGTTCGCATTCGTCGGCGCTCTTCTTGGCGCAGTAACGGTGCAGCGGCGGCTGCCGGACTGGAGCGAGATCGGTTGGATCCTGCTCGCCATGGTCGGAGCGAGAAGTGCGGCCATGGGCTTGAACCGGCTGATCGATAAGGCGATTGACGCCCGCAACCCGCGTACCGCCATTCGAGCGCTTCCCGCCGGTCTGCTTCGATCGGGTGAAGTTCTATTGTTCATTATCGTGTCGTTTGTGTTATTGTTCTGGGCAGCATCGCAGCTCAACAGTCTGTCCGTCAAATTGCTGCCGATCGCGGTTTTCATGACGGTCATATACTCGTACACCAAGAGATTTACCTGGCTCTGTCACATTGTTCTGGGACTGACGATCGGACTTGCGCCGCTTGGAGGATGGGTCGCCGTCACGGGACAGGTGACGATTCCCGCTCTTATTCTGTATGTCACGGTTGCTTTATGGACGGCCGGCTTCGATGTGATCTATGCTTGTCAGGATGTGGAGATTGACCGCAAAGAAGGGCTTTATTCGATTCCGGCCAGATTCGGAATCGCCAGAGGGTTGGCCATTGCCCGGGTTTTCCACGCGCTGACCGCGCTGGGCTTCGCATTGCTTTTGCTGCTGACCGATCTGAGCTGGTGGTATTTTGCAGGCATCGTAGTAGCCGGGGCGCTTCTGCTCAATGAACACCGGATGGTCAAACCGAACGATCTCAGCAAGCTGAATGCCGCCTTTTTCACGATGAACGGGGTATTAAGTGCCGTCGTATTCGCCTTTACATTCATCGATCTCGTGGTGGTGAGATCTTGGTGACTTCGGCAGGAAACGAAAGTTCGCCGGCTCCCAAACGCTGGATCGTGGGCATCACCGGGGCAAGCGGAGCCGTATATGCCATCACACTGTGCCATCGTCTGCTTGAGGTTGGATTTCATCTGCATTTGGTCGTGACAGATGCCGGATGGCGGGTGCTCAAGGAAGAGAGGGGATGGGACTCGTCCCGCCGGGCGGATGCTCTGCAGACCGCTTTCGGAGAAGCCGCTTCAGACGGCCGGCTCACCTACCATCCGCTGGGAGACATCGGAGCGGGCATTGCCAGCGGTTCGTTCCGCTGCGAGGGCATGGTTGTGATCCCTTGTTCGATGGGCTCGTTGTCGGCCATCGCGAACGGTTCTTCGACCAACTTGCTGACCCGGGCTGCAGATGTCATGATGAAGGAGGGGCGGCCGCTTCTGCTTGTTCCGAGGGAGACGCCCCTTCACGCCATTCATTTGGAAAACATGCTTAAACTGGCCCGGCTGGGCATACGGATCATTCCCGCGATGCCGGCCTTTTACCATGCACCGCAAACGCTTGACGACCTGATTGCATTCCAGGTTGGCAAAATCATGGACAATATGGGCATATCCAACAACTTGTTCAACAGATGGGGAGAAGAACATGACTGACGGCCTGGCGCGGCCGATCCGTATCGGACGTATCGATTATACGAATGTGTGGCCCGTGTTTCACCATTTCGATCCCGGAACGCTTCCGCATCCGGCCGAGCAGGTGTCCGAGATGCCGTCTACGCTTAACCGCAAACTGCGGGAAGGCGAGATCGACGTGGCGGCGATCTCGTCGTTCGCTTTCGGCGCTTCATCTGACTCTTATTTTTTGCTGCCTAATTTGTCGGTAAGCGCGCTTGGGCGGGTTCAGTCCATCTTGCTGTTTCTGAAATCGCCGCTCGAGAAAGTCGTCCACGGCAAAATCGCCTTGACGACCACATCGGCTACCTCCGTCAATTTACTCAAAATCATCATGGAGAAATTTTACGGCGGCAAACCCACTTATGAAGACGCCGAACCGTCGCTGGAACGGATGCTTGAGGGGGCGGACGCCGCTCTGTTGATCGGCGACCATGCCATAAGGGCATCCTGGTTGGAACACGGCTATCGTGTGCTGGACCTTGGCGAAGTATGGAATTTATGGACGGGCCACTGGATGACGTTTGCTTTGTGGGCCGTAAGGCGGGAGACGGCACATGCCCATCCCGAAGCGGTACGCGATATCTACGAAGGGCTCATGGCCAGCAAGCGGTTGGTGTCGCAAAACCTCGATTCCATCATCAAGAAGGCGCTCCGCCAAATCGGCGGAACACCTGCCTACTGGCACGGTTATTTTCAGCATTTGTTTCACGGTTTCGGTCCAGAGCAGCAATCTGGACTCATGCTGTATTTTCGTTATGCCCGCGAACTCGGTCTGATGGAAGGCGATGTCAGGCTGACGGAGTGGCCGGAGGCCGTTTCCGATAATTTCTTAGAGCCGCAGGTGATTCCATGAAAATAATGCAGTTGTATGCCGCAATGAAATCGGATGTACAAGTGATCGAGGACGAAATGGCCCGTTCGGTCGCCTCCGAACTGTCGCTTCTCAGCGAGACGTCTCTCCACTTGCTGAAAGCGGGGGGGAAGAGGATCCGCCCTGTTTTCGTGCTTTTATCGGGCAAGTTTGGGAACTATTCACTGGAAACACTGAAGAAAGTCGCCGTGCCGCTCGAACTGATCCATATGGCGACCCTTGTGCACGATGATGTAATTGACGACGCCGATACCCGCCGGGGACAGTTGACCGTGAAGTCCAAGTGGGACAACCGGATCGCCATGTATACCGGAGATTACATATACGCGAAAGCTCTTACGGTGATCACGGAGTTAAACAATCCGAAAATCCATCAAATATTGTCGGGCGCCATGGTGCAAATGTGCATCGGAGAAATGGAGCAAATCCGCGATTTTTTTAACGTGGAGCAAAGCGTACGCACCTACATGCGGCGGATCCGCCGCAAAACAGCGCTGCTGATTGCGATCAGCTGCCAGCTTGGCGCCCTCGCAACGAACGCTCCGGCACGGATCTGCGATGCGATGTACCGGTTTGGCTACAACGTAGGAATGGCGTTCCAAATCACGGACGACCTGCTCGACTTGTGCGGTACAGAGAAAGCGATCGGCAAACCGCCGGGAAGTGATCTCCGGCAAGGCAATATTACGCTGCCGGTACTGTATGCACTTCAAGACGAGACGATTCGCGGCGCCTTATTGGACGAAATAGCCTCCATCCGAAGAAGCGAAGTTCAGACCGATTCGTCGCCTGCCGTTCGACTCGTTCGTTCGAGCCGGGGAATCAATGCCGCCGAGCAGCTGGCGGACCGGTATATTGCCAAAGCGCTGAAGGCTTTGGAAGGTTTGCCCGATGTGGCGGCTAAGAAGAATTTGGCCGAAATTGCCCGGTTTGTGGCTCATCGGAGTTATTAAGTTTCCTTATTGTGGTAAAATGAGGATACATCGACATATCTTCTCGAGCCAGCAACCAAACGCACAAAGGAGAGAGATCATGGAACGGACTTATCTGATGGTCAAACCCGACGGGGTGCAGCGGAGCTTAATTGGCGAAATCGTCGGCCGGTTCGAGCGCAAAGGCTTGAAGCTTGTCGGCGCGAAGCTGATGAACATTCCTCTCGAAACCGCGGAACGCCATTACGCCGAACACAAGGGCAAAGACTTTTACGAGCCTCTGCTCACTTTTATTACGGCCGGCCCGGTCTTCGCCATGGTGTGGGAAGGCGATCATGCCGTTGAGCTCGCACGTCTCTTGATCGGCAAAACCAACGCCCTAGAGGCGGCGCCCGGTACCATTCGAAGCGATTTCGCCATACATACGAGATTTAACCTGATCCATGGATCCGACTCCACGCAGAACGCCGAACGCGAAATCGGAATCTTCTTCAAACCGGAAGAACTGGTTTCGTACGACAAAGCCGTTGAACTTTGGATCTGAACGGGCGTCGCCATCAAAGAATCAGGGGAGCGTTAATTCATGGGGGAAAGCGAGACGAGTCCGATCGGCCGATTATCGGAAGATCAGGATTTCGCCCGTTTCGTGGCGGACATCAAGCGCAGCCTATCGATTGATCTATCCCATTATAAAGAAAACCAGATGCGCCGCCGACTGACGACGCTTCGCCTTAAACACGGATTCGGGACGTTTGCCGCCTATTATGCGGCTTTGAGCAGCGACGCCAATTTGTGCAATGAGTTTCTTGACCGCATGACGATTAACGTCTCTGAATTTTGGCGTAATCCGAACCGCTGGCAGGTGTTGGCGGACCGCTTTCTGGGGTCGATGGTGAAAGCCGGCGCCCTGCTGAATGTCTGGAGCGCAGCCTGCTCCACGGGCGAAGAGCCTTATACGCTGGCGATGATTCTCGATTCGCTCGAAGCGCTCGATCGTTCCTCCATTCTGGCAACGGATATCGACGACGGAGTGCTGGCCAAAGCGAAGGAAGGCATATACCCCTTACGTTCCATCCGCGAGGTTCCTTCCGACTATTTGAGACGGTACTTCGAAGAAGCGCAAGGATCCTATCGCGTTTCGGATCGTTTAAAAAGATCGGTGAGTTTCAAAAAGCAAAACTTGCTGATGGATCCTTTCGGGGACAGATACGATTTGATCATTTGCCGCAATGTCATGATCTATTTTACCGAAGAGACCAAAGCTTTTCTCTATGAGAAATTCGCCCGCTCGCTCAAACCCGGCGGATTATTGTTCGTAGGCAGCACGGAACAAATTTTTTCTCCTGCGCAGTATGGACTGGAGCCGGCCGACACGTTTTTTTACCGTCGTCCCGGCGCACGCGTATGAGAAGCCGTATCCCTCCCGATACTAAGGATAACCATCCACGCGGAGGGAACCATGGACAAGCGAAAAGTGATCACCGCTTACCGGCGGGGTTTGATTTCCGTGCAGGAATGCGCGCAGATTTTAGGTATCGACAATGTGAAGTTGATCGGTATGATGAGAGAAAGCAAAGGCCCCAAGAGAGCCTCATCCCACAAGTAGTCCGTCTGATCGTGACGGGCTTCTTTTCTTGTCAAACGCTTTAACGCTGTACTATAATGAGCAAAAGACATTTACGGGTTTGGGGCACACGATAACGCCGGTCGAAACTTGCACCATTGACACGGTGACCGCCCCGTTAAGGAGGAACCGGAGTTGAGTTTACGCTATTTGACCGCTGGGGAGACGCACGGTCCGCAATTAACGGCGATTATTGATGGATTGCCCAGCAATCTTGAACTGGATTTTGAAGCCTTGAATTTTCAATTGCAGCGCCGGCAGAAAGGGCACGGACGCGGACGCCGCATGCAAATCGAGACGGACACGGCCCAAATCGTCGGCGGCGTGAGACATGGACGAACCACAGGGGCACCGGTTGCTCTCGTTGTCGAGAACAAGGACTGGAAGCATTGGACCGCGGTGATGAACGTTGAACCGATCGAAGGAAACGATGAAGCCAAACGGCGGCTTAACCGTCCCCGCCCGGGTCATGCGGATCTGAACGGCGGCCTGAAATATAATCTCAAAGATTTGCGAAACGTGCTGGAGAGGTCCAGCGCTCGTGAAACAGCCGCACGGGTAGCGGTGGGTGCCATTGCACGCCAATTGCTCGCCAAGTTCGGTATCAAGGTGGCGGGGCATGTCATATCGATCCGCAATGTGACGGCGGAGACGCCGAATTTGCCGATCGACGAGCTGGTCCGTATCACGGAGGAATCTCCGGTGAGGGTCGCGGACAAGGCGGCCGAACGGAAAATGATCGAGCTGATCGACCAAACAAAAACGGACGGCGACTCCATCGGAGGCATCGTGGAATGCATCATTGAAGGCGTTCCGGTCGGACTTGGCAGCCATGTGCAATGGGACCGCAAGCTGGACGGACGCATCGCGCAAGCGGTTATGTCGATTAACGCGTTTAAAGGCGTGGAAATCGGCATCGGTTTCGAGGCCGGAAGGCGTCCTGGGTCACAGGTGCACGATCCGATTCATTATGACGGCGATAAAGGCTTCTACAGGGCTTCCAATAATGCGGGGGGCTTCGAAGGAGGAATGACGACTGGGGAACCGATTGTCGTTCGCGGCGTCATGAAGCCGATACCGACCTTGTATAAACCGCTGGCCAGCGTGGATATCGATACGAAGGAGCCGTTCA
This sequence comes from Cohnella sp., assembly GCA_028287445.1. Classification (GTDB taxonomy): domain Bacteria; phylum Bacillota; class Bacilli; order Paenibacillales; family Paenibacillaceae; genus Cohnella. Next base: position 33,997 of record JAQBPQ010000113.1, on the reverse strand, counting down.
CCGCACAAGTGGAGCGCTCCGACGCATGTGCGGTGCCTGCGGCCAGCGTCGTTCTTGAGCATGTCGTCACTTGGGAAGTCGCCAAGGCATTCTTGGAGAAGTTCGGCGGCGATTCGATGGAAGAAATTCAGGCCAATGTTGAGAACTATTTGCGCCAATTGGCGGATTACTAATGGCAGGCGGGACGCGGCAATTAACGGTAGAGCTGGGGGAGCGATCCTATCCGATCCTAATCGGCTCCGGCTTGCTGGCCGGGACGGGAGCCTTGTTCGCGGAACGGGGATTCCCGGTGAAGGCGCCGATTTTGCTCGTGACGGACGCGGCGGTTGCGCACTTGTATGCCGATACGGTAGTATCGTCGCTTCAGGCATCGGGTTATTCAGTGACGCAGACCGTTGTTCCGTCCGGAGAGACGTCGAAGTCTCTATCGGTCTTTGACGGTTTGATCGAAGCCGCGCTGGAAGCCGGGTTGGATCGAAAATCAACCGTCATTGCGCTTGGCGGAGGCGTTGTTGGGGATCTGGCGGGTTTTGTTGCGGCTACCTATATGCGAGGCGTCCGTTTCGTGCAGATCCCGACCACCATTTTGGCTCATGACAGCAGCGTCGGCGGCAAGGTGGCGGTTAACCACCGGTTGGCTAAAAACATCATCGGGGCTTTTTATCAGCCGGAATTTGTGATGTATGATTTGGACACGCTGCGCAGCTTGCCTCCACGGGAAGTGCGGGCCGGTTTATCCGAGGTGATCAAGCACGGTTTGATCTGGAACGCCGATTTTGTCCGATGGTGCGACGAACACGCCGGGAAGCTGTTGGCACTTGATCCGGAAGCTCTGGGATACGCGCTGTACGAAGGGTGTAAAGTGAAGGCTATCGTAGTTTCCAAGGATGAACGCGAAAATGATCTTCGTGCCATATTAAATCTGGGTCATACGATCGGCCACGCGTTGGAAGCGGTAGCCGGTTACGGCGAGCTCCTACACGGAGAAGCGATTGCCATCGGCATGGTCGGTTCCGCTCGTCTAGCCGCACGATTCGGCTATGATAAGGGAATTGCCTTGGAGACGGAACGCATTTTCCGCAAATTCGGCCTACCCGTGCGCATTCCTTCAGGCTGCGATCCGGATGCGATCATGCGCGCCATGCAACACGACAAGAAGTTTAGCGAGGGGCAAATGGTGTTTGTCGTACCTACCTCCATCGGCAGTGTCGAGATCCGTAACGACGTGCCGTCCGCCTGGGTGCGGGAAATTGTGAAGGATCTGCGAGAGGAGACCGGAGAAGAATGAGCACAAGAGGCATACGTGGCGCTATTACGGTGGAGGTCAATCAAGAGAAGGCGATTTTGGATGCCACGATTGCTCTATTAAACGGAATCGTGGAGGCCAACCGCTTCAAACCGGAGGATATCGCCTGCGTTTGGGTCACCGTGACGCATGATTTGGATGCCACATTTCCTGCCCGCGCCATTCGCCAAATGGCCGGCTGGGAACTCGTCCCGCTCATGTGTTCACTCGAGATACCGGTAAAGGGAAGCCTTGAGAAATGTGTAAGGCTTATGGTGCTCGTGAACACGGAAGCTTCCCAATTGGACATTCGCCATGTCTATCTCGGCGCCGCGCAGGCGCTTCGTCCGGATTTGTCAGGCAAGTGAGAGTTGTGAAGCATCCATTGACGGCTTTGACAGCCGATGCTATAGTAGGAACAAGTTACGCGGCGCGGAACGGTTGACCGGAGGGTCGATCACTTACGCGAGAGCGAGCCGAGCAGAGTGGAGTCGAGCGGAGAAGGCCGTGTCCTATGTATAATGGGGCAGACGGCGGATGTCCGGAGTTTGCGCACCATCCAGGTGCACGGAGAACGGGCCATTATATCTCTATCGAACTTACGGCATCTCTGCGGAGATGCTTTTTTTATTGGCTTAGCAAACGAAAAAGGGGAGAAAAACAGATGGATCAGCAGGAGCTTCAGGGGGTCATTGCGATGGCGGGAACCTATAATGTAATCCCCGTCGTCCGGCGGTTGATGGCGGATACGGAAACCCCGATCCGGGTGTTTCAGCAATTCAGCCGGGACACACGGGCGTTCCTGCTCGAGAGCGTGGAAGGCGGCGTCAAATGGGCCCGTTATTCGTTCATCGGTACGGATCCGTTTCTCGTGCTCAGGCTCAAAAGCGGCGAAGTGACGCTTGAGCAAGATGGCCAAATCGAGAGGCAGTATACCGATCATCCTCTGCAGCTCATCCGTGAGAAGCTCCGTACCTACCGCAGCCCCGCGCTGCCGGAGCTGCCGCCGTTCACCGGAGGAGCCATCGGTTTTTTCGGATACGATCTGCTTCAATATTATGAGAAAAAACTGCCGCGTCACCGCCAAGACGATCTGAACATGGACGACATGCAATTCATGTTCTGTGACCGGATCATCGTATTCGATCATTTGAAGCAGCAGGTACTGGTCATCGGTAACGTTCACATCAAAGACGGTGCGACCGACGGTCACATCGAGGATGCTTATCGTAATACTGTCCGGGGTATTGAAGACACGATCCGCCGCCTGCAGCAGCCTGTTCCACAGGCCGGATCCAGAGGAGCGCCTCCGAACGATCCGGATCTCGGAACGATTTCCTCGAACCTCACCAAGCAGCAATTCATCGACAACGTCGAGCAGGCCAAGGAATATATCCGCGCAGGCGACATTTTCCAGGTGGTGTTGTCCCAACGTTTTCATATCGAGACCAAGGTCGATCCGCTCCAGGTGTACCGCGTTCTGCGGACCATGAATCCTTCTCCTTATATGTACTGTCTCAAACTCGACGATGAAATGATCGTGGGCACTTCGCCGGAACTGCTTGTCAAAGTGGATAACGGCAAAGTGGAGACGCGGCCCCTGGCCGGAACCCGGCCTCGCGGGCAGACGCCGGAACAGGATGAGGCGCTCGAGAAGGAATTGCTGGCCGACGAGAAAGAACGGGCGGAGCATGTCATGCTGGTCGATCTCGGCCGCAACGATCTTGGGCGGGTATCCGATTACGGCTCGGTCAAGGTCGACAGCTACATGGAGATCGAGCGTTATTCCCACGTTATGCACATCGTTTCGAATGTGTCGGGACGACTGAGAGAGGACAAAGACTTTTTCGATGCATTCCTCTCCTGCCTTCCGGCCGGCACCTTGTCGGGCGCTCCGAAACTGCGTGCGATGCAGATCATTTCGGACCTTGAAAATGAAGCCCGGGGGGCTTATGGCGGAGCGATCGGTTATCTCGGATTTTCGGGCAACCTCAACACCTGCATCACCATTCGAACGATCATTTTTAAACAAGGTAAAGCGTATGTGCAGGCCGGAGCGGGCATCGTATGGGATTCCGTCCCGGAGTCGGAGTATGAGGAAACGGTGAACAAGGCCAAAGCGATGCTCAAAGCAATCCGTTCGGCAGAAGCGGCATTCCCGCCGCTCGCCATCGTGGGAGATCGGCGCACCAATTTGGATTACGACTAATACCAAGGACAGGGGGAGAACGGAATGGACGCTGACACAGGCAAGCAAATGAGGAGCACAGTGACCATACCCCAGGCGTTGGGGGCGATCATGGAAGGCAGAGACTTGACGCGAGGCGAAGCGTTCGGTATCATGACCACAATTATGCAGGGCGAAGCGACCCCCGCGCAGATCGGCGGGATTGTCATGGCGCTGCGAATGAAAGGCGAAACCGTCGACGAAATCACGGGGTTCGCGGAGGCGATGCGGTCGTTCTCCAACCGTGTAACGACGGAAAATTACGATCTGCTCGATACGTGCGGGACCGGCGGCTCCGGCATTCATAAATTCAACATTTCCACCGCTTCCGCCATCATCGCCGCTGCGGCCGGAGCCCGCGTGGCCAAACACGGCAACCGCGCGATGTCCGGTAAAGCGGGCAGCGCCGACGTGCTTGAGGCGCTTGGGGTCAACATTCAGTTGACGGCGGAGCAAGCGGCGCTTTGTCTGGAGCGCAACGGGATCTGCTTTATGTTCGCACAGCTGTACCATCCGGCCCTCATGCATGCCGGGGCACCGCGCAGGGAGCTTGGCGTCCGGACCATCTTTAACATGCTCGGACCGCTGGCCAATCCCGCGAATGCCGATCGCCAGCTGATCGGTTTGTATGATCGCAGCCGCACCGCAACCGTGGCATCCGTGCTTGCACGGCTTGGCCTGCGGAGGGCGATGGTCGTCGGCAGTCACGACGGATTGGACGAAATCAGCTTGTCCGCTCCGACACAGGTATCGGAGTTGAACAACGGCGAAGTCACCACTTACGATATCACCCCGGAAGAGCTCGGATTTGCTGCCGTCTCACTTCGCGATGTGCTTGGCGGAGACGCCGTAGAGAATGCGGCGATCATCCGGCGGATATTCGGCGGGGAGCGAAGTCCTTATCGCGATATGGTACTCGCGAATGCGGGCGCCTGCATCTACGTGGCCGGCCGTGCCGATTCGATTCGGGACGGTGTCCGCGTCGCTGCAGATACGATCGATTCCGGTCGTGCCGCCGACAAACTGCAGCATTGGATCGCCACGACAGGAGAATTGAGCCATGTTTCTTGATCGAATTGTAGCCACCAAGAGGCATGAGGTGGAAATTTTACATCGGACGTTATCGGTTGCCTCGGCGGAGAAGGCCATTTCGGAGCTTCCGGTTGGCCGGGGCTTTGAGCGCGCGCTCCGCAACCGTCGGCGCCCGGTGGGCCTGATCGCGGAAGTGAAGAAGGCGAGCCCGTCGAAAGGCTTGATTCGGCCGGACTTCCATCCCGTCACACTCGCCCGATCTTACGAAGAGGCAGGAACGGACTGTATTTCCGTGCTGACGGATACCGAATATTTTCAGGGCAGCAACGCGTACTTAAAACAGATTCGCGAAGCGGTACCCGTACCACTGCTGCGCAAAGATTTTACGATCGACGAACGCCAGATTTACGAAGCCCGGCTGATCGGGGCCGACGCCATCCTGTTGATCGCAGCCATCCTGACTCCGGCGCAGTTGGGGTCGTTCTATCAGCTCGCGCGCGATCTGGGATTGGACGTGCTGGTCGAAGTCCATAACCGGGCAGAGCTGGAGATGGTACTGGACATGGGCAGGGCGACGCTGATCGGCGTTAATAACCGGAACCTGCATACGTTCGAGACCGATCTGAAGGTCACGGAGCAGCTGATCGGATTGATGCCTCCAGGCGTTGCCGCAGTCAGCGAGAGCGCGATTTCCACCATCGACGACATCGCATTTGTTCGTGCAGCAGGTGCGCAAGCCGTTCTTGTCGGTGAACATTTCATGCGTCAGCCCGATCCGGGGGCTGCGGTGGCAAGCCTGCTTGGACCCGTTACGACGGCGAAGGAAGGCGCGAAGGGATGACGGAAACGGCCAACCTTACGAACGTCAAGATTTGCGGCATCCGGGACGAACAGACCCTACGGCATATGGCCGGGCTGCCTGTCCAATACGTCGGCTTCGTATTTGCGCCCAGCAAGCGTCAGGTGACTGCCGGGCAAGCTGCCCGTATGCATGCCGTGTCGCGCGAGATTGCGATGCAGGGCGGACAGCCGCCACGAACCGTGGGCGTGTTCGTGAACCCAACCCTGGATCAACTGACCGAGGTATTGCAACAGGTGCCGCTGGATGTGGTACAGCTCCATGGACAGGAGACAGCCGAATTTTGCCGGGAAGTCGGGAAGCGGTTAGGCGTCGAGGTGTGGCGTGCGTTATCTGCGGATGAGCCGCCAGGGGACTCCGCCTCGGCTGCCGGCCCGGCGCGCCTTGCCGATTACGAAGGCGCCGTCTCCACCGTTCTGATCGACACTGCCGGAGGCGGAACGGGCCGCACTTTCGGATGGGATTTGATCCCCTCCTATCAGGAACGGGCCCGTCAACACGGGTTGCGCCTGTTTGTCGCGGGCGGACTGACGCCCGACAATGTGTCGGAGCTGCTTGCCGCTCATTCGCCGGACGGCGTAGATATCTCCAGCGGTGTTGAAACCGAGGGAACGAAGGACATCAAGAAAATGGCCGCATTCGCGGAAAGGGTGAACCGAACATGATACAAGTACCGGATCAACATGGGCGTTTCGGCCCGTTCGGCGGGAAATACGTGCCGGAAACGCTGATGAACGCGCTGATCGAGTTGGAAGACGCTTATCGCCATTACAAGGACGATCCCGACTTTCTTGCGGAGGTCCGCTATTTACTCAAGCAATATTCCGGTCGTCCCACCCCTTTGTACCATGCAGAGCGGTTAAGCGAACGCGTCGGGGGCGCCAAGATCTATCTGAAACGCGAAGACCTGAATCATACCGGAGCACACAAAATCAACAATACGATTGGCCAAGCCGTTCTCGCGAAGCGGATGGGCAAAAAGAAAGTGATCGCCGAGACCGGAGCCGGCCAGCACGGCGTCGCTTCGGCAACCGTTGCCGCTTTGATGGGGCTGGAGTGCAAAGTGTTCATGGGAGAAGAAGACACGAAACGCCAGCAGTTAAACGTGTTTCGTATGAAGCTGCTCGGCGCGGAAGTCATCCCGGTCCTATCCGGCACCCGGACGCTCAAAGACGCGTGTAACGAAACCCTGCGTTATTGGGTGAGTCATGTAGACGATACTTATTACATTCTCGGCTCCGTGACGGGACCACACCCGTACCCGATGATGGTTCGCGATTTTCAACGGATCATAGGCCTCGAAACACGAGATCAAATCCTGGAAGCCGAAGGGCGGCTGCCTGACGCGATTATTGCGGCCGTGGGCGGCGGAAGCAACGCGATCGGCATCTTCCATCCGTTCGTGGGCGACACGAACGTGCGGCTGATCGGAGTCGAAGCCGCCGGGCGCGGCGTCGATACGGAAGAGCATGCGGCGACGATGACCAAGGGACGTCCAGGCGTGTTCCAAGGCTCGATGAGCTATGTGCTTCAGGATGAAGGCGGACAAGTGCTTCCTGCGCATTCCATTTCGGCAGGGCTTGATTATCCCGGGATCGGACCGGAGCACGCCTATCTCAAAGACATCAAACGTGCGGAATACGTGCCGATCACGGATGCCGAATCGCTGGAAGCGCTGGTTCTGCTCTCCCGAACCGAAGGCATTATTCCGGCGCTCGAATCCGCTCATGCCATAGCCCAAGCCTTGAAGACGGCGAAAACGATGAAACCGGACGAAATTCTTATCGTGAATCTGTCCGGACGGGGCGACAAAGACGTCGACTCCATCATGAAGTACGAAGAGGAAGGAGGCATTCAGCTATGAGCACCGTCCTGACACCGAACGCCATCGATGCGGTTTTCGCGGAGCTGAAGGCTCGAGGCGAAACGGCACTCATTCCTTTTCTTACGATGGGAGATCCCGATCTGGACACATCGGTCGCACTCGTACAGGCCGCTGAAGCAGCAGGCGCCCACATGATCGAACTCGGCGTTCCCTATTCCGATCCGCTCGCCGACGGTCCGGTTATCCAACGCGCTTCCGAACGCGCGCTGATCAACCGCATTTCCCTGACGGATTGTATCGGCGTCGCTTCCAAAGCGCGCAGCCGCGGGGTCACGATGCCTTTTATTCTCTTTACTTACTATAATCCGGCTTTGCAGCTCGGGCTCGAACGTTTCTTCGGCATGTTGCAGGAACATGGGTTCAGCGGCGTCATCATTCCCGATCTTCCGATGGAGGAAGATGAAGAGGCAAGAGCGATGGCTGAACGTGCCCGGATTCACCTCATTCCGCTCGTAGCGCCTACTTCCGAAGCCAGGGTAGAGCGAATTGCGGCCAGAGCCAGCGGCTTCGTGTACTGCGTATCGTCTCTTGGCGTCACCGGTGTTCGCTCTTCTTTCCATGAAGGAATCGATCAGTTCTTGGCGACGGTCCGCCAAGCAGCCCATGTGCCGATCTGCGTCGGATTCGGTATCTCTTCCCGCGAGCAAGCGGAACAATTGGCCGGCAAATGCGACGGAGTCATCGTGGGCAGCGCGATCGTTCGCCATGTGGAGGAAGTGCTTCCACAACTGAAGTCGAACGAAGAATCGGAAAAGGCACGCGGTCTGCGTTCGGTTCAGGATTTCATCGCAGACTTGAAGCCGCGCCGTATCGGCTGATCCCAGTATTTTTCCATCTGTACACGGTCACTCGATTATGTCAAAATAATATACACATTTCCGATCCGGAGCGCCCCACGCTCCGTTTTCCATTTGACGTTTTTCAGGAGGGCAACCCAACATGCAACCAAAACCGAGTATCGTCCATCTGCCGGTGTACCAGCCGGGCAAACCTGTTGAGGATGTGAAACGTGAGCTTGGACTGAGCGAAGTGATCAAGCTAGCATCCAATGAAAATCCGTACGGCGCATCGCCGAAAGCCAAGGAAGCCATCGCACGGGAAATCGAAAACACAAGCATTTACCCGGACGGCGCGGCCGTACAATTGACGGCTGCTTTGGCCCGCCGGTACGGCGTTAAACCCGAGCAGATCATATTCGGGGCAGGATCGGATGAAATCATCCTGATGATCACCCGTGCGTTCCTGTCACCCGGCGATGAAACAATCATGGCCGAATCTACCTTCCCGCAATACAAGCACAACGCGCAGATCGAGAATGCCGTCATTATCGAAGTGCCGCTTAAGGAAGGCACTCACGATCTGTTCTCCATGCTGCACAAAGTAACGGACAAAACGAAAATCATCTGGGTGTGCAATCCGAACAACCCGACCGGCACGATCGTAACCGCTGACGAGTTGGAATGGTTCTTGTCCAAGGTTCCGGCATCCGTTATGGTCGTTTTGGACGAAGCTTATTGCGAATATATAGAAGATCCCTCTTTCCCGGACGGTCTGGAAGTATTGAAGAAATATCCGAATGTCATCACTCTGCGGACATTCTCCAAAATTTACGGGCTGGCATCGCTCCGGATCGGATACGCAATTGGGCGCCCCGAACTGATCCGCTCCATCAATCAGGTGCGCGAACCTTTTAACACATCCCGTTTCGGACAGGCTGCCGCACTCGCCGCTTTGGAAGATCAATCGTTTATCGACTCTTGCCGCCGCGCCAACCTGGAAGGATTGCGTACGCTGCGTGCCGCATTCGACCGGCTTGGGCTTGAATCGTTCCCGGCCTATGGGAACTTTATCATGGTGGATGTACGACGCCCCGCCATGGAAGTATTCGACGAGCTGCTCCGCAAAGGGGTAATCGTACGTGCCGGACACCGGGGGTATCCGAACCACATCCGCATCACGGTCGGAAATCCGGAGCAGAACGGGAAGGTGATTGCCGCCCTCGAATCCGTGCTGCAGGAAGCCAAGGTGTAACGGAATGAGTGGAGAAATCGGCGGCTTTACCCGCAGCGGCCCGGACGTTGCACCGATCCGGATCGCCATTTTCGGCGTCGGTCTGATCGGAGGATCGCTGGCGTTTTGCTTTAAAGACAAACCCGGCGTGACTGTGGTCGGTCATTCGGTGAACCCGGCGTCCGCGCAGAAATATGTGGCGAGAGGGGTTGTCGACCAATCGACCGTCTCTATGGCGGAAGCGGCTTCGGACGCTGATTTTCTGTTTCTGTGCGTACCGGTCGGGCGACTGGAGGATTATGTAGACGAACTGTCCCGGCTGCCTCTAAAACCCGGCTGCATCGTGACGGACGTAGGCAGTACGAAAGCGTCCGTCGTGGATCACGCTGCCAAATTGGAACAGCAAGGCGCCTTCTTCATCGGCGGACATCCGATGGCCGGCTCGGAACGATCGGGCGTGGAAGCGGCGAGCTCTCATTTGTTCGAGAACGCCTATTATGTATTGACGCCGACGAATAACACGCCGACCGAGGCGGTGAAGCGCCTTGAGGCGCTGCTTGGCTGGACGAAAGCCCACATCGTGAAGACGGACGCCGTCCTTCATGACGAGATCGTAGGCGCGATCAGTCACCTTCCGCATATGATCGCGGTAGGGCTTGTCAACCAGATTTCCGGGTATAACGAGGCGAATGAGCTTTATGCCAGTCTTGCGGCTGGCGGCTTTCGCGACATTACCCGTATTGCGAGCGGAGATCCTCTGATTTGGAGGGATATCCTGTTGGGCAATCGGGAAGTCCTGTTGAAGCTGCTGGAGGATTGGCAAAGCGAAATGGACAAGTTCCGGAAACTGCTCGAGAGCGGGGACGGGGACGGGGTGGCCGGGGAATTCCGTCGTGCCGGATTATTCCGCAGCCAACTCCCCGAACGCCGCAAAGGCATGATTACGTCCTTATTCGAATGTTATGTAGACGTACCGGACCATCCGGGCATCATCGGCAAAATCGCCACGGAACTCGGGCAGGCTCGAATCAATTTAAGCAACTTGCAGATCATCGAGAGCCGGGAAGACGTACCGGGCGTGCTGCGTCTTTCCTTCCGGCAGGAAGGCGACCTGCAAAAAGCCGTTGCGCTGCTGAAATCCTTGAAGTATGCGGTTCATTTTTAGTACCCGGCGGGGCGCCAAGGTGCTCGTTTTTGGTTCCCCTAACGATTTATATAATCGGTTATTGACAAAATGAAAACGGATACATATAATAAAAGTACAGTATGGTTTCTCTCCACTCCTATCCAATACTAGCACCCTGTGCAGCCACCCCAACGGGTGGTTTTTTTTTGTGTGGAATGGCTAATAAGGATATATAACCAGAATTTGCTTTCATGCTTGGCCATTTTCCAGGGAAATTTCCCTATAAAATAGGCTTTTTCCTTATTTTTTTGAGAAAATATTTAAACTCAAGCAAGCAGGTCATGTGTTACAATAACAGGTGTGATTTGTAAAATACTGGTTTCCACTAGTGCAACTGTGCGCGCGAGCGCAACTTTTTCGTTTTTGGCCGGTATAAGCCTATAGATGAACCGGCTGCGAACGTTCACCCTGCCATGGGGGAGGGTCGCGGTTATGATGACCGACTCACAAATAATACGTGAAATTAAAGACGGAAACGTGGATCTTTATGCCACCTTGATGAACCGTTATCAAAAAAAGATTTTATCCTTTATCTATCATATGTTGAAGAGCGCCAAGCTGGAGCTGTTGGCCGAAGACCTGAGTTCCGAAACGTTCTACAAGGCTTATAGAAGCCTTCATTCGTTTCGGGAAGTGGACGCTTCTTTCTCGACATGGCTGTATACGATTGCCCGAAACACGGTGCTGAGTGAACTTCGCAAGCAGAAGACGGCCCATGTTTCGCTGGACGATTCCACATACATACCGATCGCACCTCCGGAAGCGGCACCTGAACAACATCTTCTCCGCAGCGAGAAGGTGACGATGGTTCGCGAAGCGATCAACAGCCTTCCTGAAAAACAGCGTTCCGCCCTCATTCTCCGGGAATATGACGGTATGGATTATCAGGAAATCGCGAACATCCTGGATCAATCGGTCAGTTCCGTCAAATCGTTGTTGTTCCGGGCGAGAGCCAGCGTGAAAACGCAATTGGAATCGTACTTCAACGAGCCGGCTATGATGAAGGAGTACGAGGAGATGAAATTTCGATGAAATGCGAACAAATATCCGAATGGATAGGGGAGTACCGGGATATGCCTGGCGACTCGCCGGAACGGCTGGCAGTTGACCTTCATGTGGCCGAGTGTGCGGATTGCGCGGAAGAATTCCGACTGTGGGAAGAGAGTGCGGAGCTGATCCGCGGGCTGTCCGAATCCGACAATTCGGAGGATTATGTTCGGGTACCCGATGGTGTAAGCCGCCAGGTGATGACCCGGATCTATTCCGAGCAGTCCTGGTATATGCCCGCTGTTCGCCGTACCTATGCGTTCACTTTCGGATTCCGGCGCAAAGTGGCTTTTACGCTTGCCGCTCTTTTCGCTGTGTTCGGATGTGCGTTTCTCTATACTGCGTGGAATCGGATATCAGGGGGAGAAGGAAACACGTCGGGCGTGATGGAAACGGCCAACGCGCTTGCGACAGGCGGCGATTTCGGCCATCCGGTGACGGTCGATGTTCCGGTCGCCAGTCTTAGCGATCCGATCGTGCTTCACGTCACACCGCTCATGCCGGAATATTGGGTTGCGCTGTCGATGCTCGGGATGATCATGACGCTGCTGATTCTGAATTGGTTCTCCCGTGTCCGCTCATGAAGGAGAAGGCAACACGCATCGGCTGGGTAAGGCACGGCGTTACACCATGGAACCAATTGGGCAAAATCCAGGGAGTGACCGACATCCCACTCAGTCCTGAAGGCGTCGAACAAGCCGGGCGGCTGGCTGATCGTTTGGTCCGCGAAGGCGAGACCTGGAACGGAGTCCTATGCAGTGATTTGACCCGCGCGGTGCAGACAGCCGAAATTATTGCGCATCGTCTGGGCATCCCTCTGCGGATCGATCGAAGATTGCGGGAGCGGTTTTTCGGTGAAGCGGAAGGCACCACGGAGCCGGAGAGAATGGCAAGGTGGGGGCCGGACTGGAGAGGCCTCGTTGCCGATCAGGAGAGCGATGAGCTGTTAAAGGCCAGGGGTCACGCATTTGTTGAAGAATTGACACTCGGACACCCCGGAGAGGCTTGGCTGGTCGTCACGCACGGAAGCCTTCTGGCTCGGATTCTTCAATCGATGTGCCGGGACTTGGACGATTCACATCTGCTCAATGCATCCCTGACGATCCTGGAGAAACAGGATCAGGATTGGATCCCGCTGCTGCACAACTGCACGGCGCACTTGGATATCGATCGCGTGAAGGCGTAAGAATAAGCATGACTACGGTACGGTTGAGCGGAGAAATCCGATCAACCGTTTTTTATACGTTTAAATCGCTGCACGGGGACCAATAATGGAAAGTAAATCCTCTCGAAACGGGGAATGCCGATGAATCTGGCCGATATGCTGTGTTATGCCGATATTGACCAATTGACCCGGATCGCCCAGACATACGAATGCAGCTGCAGCAGCCACTCCAAAAACGAGCTGATACAATCGATCCTGACGGCGGTACAACGGCGAGATTCCTTGGAGTCCCGAGTCGAGGAAATGAGCGGAGACGATCTGCGTTTCCTTAACTCGCTTTTGTTCGAGACCCGAAATGCCTACAGTTTGGAAGAGTTAAGAGCCCGCGCAGTCGGCACGGCGGCGATGTTTCCCAAGGAAAGCCTGCCCAAGCCCGAGGTGGCACCCCCGATTACCGTGGTGGCACCGACCGCCAAAAGCAGCCGTTCCCGCAAAAAAAAACAGGCTGTTTCGGAGGAGCCTTCAAGGCCGGAAGATATTACCCGCCAAACGATTACACGTTTTAAACGCTTCGGCTGGCTTTTTAACGGATTCTCCCAACAGACGCGGTATCTTTATCAGGTGCCGGAAGACATGAAACGCAGACTGTCCGAAGCGTTGGAACGTAAATTTCGGGTCAGCTTGGTCGAACGGGAAGAGCCGCTTGTTTATCGCGACGAAAGAAGCCTGCTCATCCCTGATTTGGTTACTTTCCTCCGTTTCGTACGCGATCACGATGCCCTTGTAACGGGAGACGGCGTTCTGTATAAGAGACAACTCGGACAGGTATTGGAGCTGATGTCCGTACAAGAACCGATTCCGGGCAGAGGGGGTTGGCGTTTCGGATACGGACGGAGGTTCCTTGATTATCCCGACCGTTTTTCGCTGCTGTACGACTACGCCTATTACGAAAGTTTGATTCGGGAGAATCCGGACCGGTTAATCGTAACGGAAGAAGGGTTTAATGCTGCGGAAGGGCTGAATCGAATCGATCCCGCCCAACTCTACCGTTTTTGGCTCAGGCTTTACAAAGGGCCGATTCCGAATTTGGCGGCGCTTGTCCAATGGGTATCGCGGTTATGTACCGACTGGACAACGACGGAGTCTCTATTCGAGATTATGAGACCGCTCATCCGTTCCTATTATTACGACACCGAGAGAGACGTGTTGGATCGCCGGGTACTGGGAATGATGATGCATTTGGGCCTGCTCAGCTGGGGGGAAACGGCGGAGGCGGAATCGGTGGTGCGCATGACCCCCCAAGGGCGTGCCATCGTCTCCGGAGTCGCGTTGTTATTTGAGGATACCTTACATCTGGACAACAGCACCGCCTACAGTGGAGGATAGAGCCGATCCGCGCAAGTCAGAATACATAGGCCATGGCACAATGATCGGCAGGGGGGCCATCGTACCTGAGCGGAGCCGGCTTCGCTGAATATGCTTGTAGGGAGAGCCGGCGCGATCGTAACGGAGCAAAAGACGGTGGAACGGGTACGCTTCAAGGAACCCTAACGCCGGATTCGGAGGTGCAACGATTGGACAACATGAAAGTCGCCTACGAGACAATGCTGGGACTGGCGGCCGAAATGGTCCTGGATGAAGCACTGCGCAAATACCGGACAGAAAAAATATATCAAGCCATCGACCATGCGCTTGCCGAAGGGGACGCGGATACGTTTAAGCGGTTAACCGACGAGCTCAAGACGTTCCTCGCTTGACTGGCACCGGGTGGGAACGCTTCCCATAATGAGGCAAGGCCGTCCGTTTCATGCGGACGGTTTTTTGCTGCGTCTTCAGCAGGCTCTTTTCTTGCCTGGAAATTTACATTAGGATGAAGGAAGGAAGAATTGTACTACATCCAGTAGAGGTGCGCCGCGTTAGCAGTTACTACGAAAGGATAAGTGCGTAATATGAAATTCAGCGAAATGGATGAAGCGGGCTGGCCGGATCTTCAGCCGTACCTGGATACGTGCCTGCTGCCCGTAAGCGGTCTTCTGGGGGATGAGGCGCCGTGGGAAATGGCCGATAAGGCGGCCCGTGCAGGACAGTGGTTATTTCCGCTGGAACAGGCTTTTAAAGGGAGGACCGTGACGCTTCCGGCCTATCATTATCATGACGGAAGCGAGGAAGCGTCGGACAACCTGGAACGGTTGTGCGAGCGGTATCGTCAGTCCGGTTTTCGCCATGTGATTCTGATCTGCGGCCGGCCGGGCTTGCTGCGGGGAAACATCGGAGCCGATCTGCTCCTGCAGCCGAAGACGGAAGACGAGCAGCCGGACTCCGAAGCGCTTCGCCAGGCCGTGACCGCGTTATGGCGTAAATCGGGGTTGGACCGTTCCCCCGGCCTTCCGTCCGGTCAAGGATAATACGCATAGTCCCCATCCGTTGAGGCAAACAATAGAGAAAGCCTCGTGCGGGCAATTGTGACAATTTGAGAACATTTTAGGTTTCGTACCGGCAGCAATGTGGGAAACGGGACCAGCCCATTCTTGACGCTCCATTTTACGTGGGCTATTATAGGTATGACCTTGTAAACAGTTAGGAAAAAGTCCATGTCGGACGCGAGTTTGGTGGGGCAAAGGGGGTTGAACAATGGACCACAATCAGCAGCAAGATACCGCGCATAAGCCGGCCAAGCGTAAAGAGATGACGCGTCGTCAGTTTCTGTCGTACACCCTGGGTGGAGCCGGAGCATTCATGGCCGCCGGGTCGATCCTGCCCATGATTCGCTTTGCAGTCGATCCGCTTTTACAGCCCAAGCAAGTGGGAAGCTTCGTGAAAGTCATCGAGGAAAGCAAAGTGACGAACCAACCTCAGCAGGTGGATTTCAAGATTCACCAGGTTGATGGATGGTATGAAAGCGATCCTAAGCTTCAGGCTTGGGTGACCAAGGGCGATGACGGCGTAGTTTATGCCTTGTCCCCGGTTTGTAAGCATTTGGGTTGCACCATCGGTCAATTCGGAAAGGAAATACCGAATAGATTTCTTTGTCCGTGCCACGGCGCTCAATATGACAAGAACGGCAAAAACCTGAAGGTCGCACCGAGACCGCTCGACGAGTATCAAGTGAAGCTCAACAACGGCTGGGTTTACCTCGGGCCGCTTGAACCTAACACGCGCGTTAAGTAAAGGAGGGCGTTTCGTCTCATGTTCAAAGGCATGTATAACTGGATCGACGAGCGTCTGGATATTACGCCGATGTGGAGGGACATTGCGGACCATGAGGTGCCGGAGCACGTAAACCCGGCGCATCATTTCTCCGCATTCGTCTATTGTTTCGGCGGTTTGACGTTCTTTATTACCGTTATTCAAATTTTGTCGGGGATGTTCTTGACGATGTATTACGTACCCGACATCATCAACGCTTATTACAGCGTCGATTACCTGCAGCATCAAGTCGCCTTCGGTCAGATCGTCCGCGGCATGCATCACTGGGGCGCCAGCCTGGTCATCGTTATGATGTTCCTACATACCCTGCGTGTATTCTTCACCGGCTCCTATAAAGCGCCGCGCGAAATGAACTGGGTAGTCGGGATGCTCATTTTCTTCGTTATGTTGGGCCTAGGATTTACAGGGTACCTGCTGCCTTGGGACAACAAAGGCTACTTTGCCACGAAGGTCGGCTTGGAAATCGCCGGCTCCGTACCTTGGATCGGCAGTTACATCAAGGTATTGATGAACGGGGGAACGATCGTCGGCGCCCAGACCCTGACGCGCTTTTTCGCGATCCATGTCTTTTTTCTCCCCGGCGCGCTGCTCACGCTGCTTGCCGCTCACTTCTTCATGATTCGCAAACAGGGCATATCCGGTCCACTGTAAGAGAGAGGAGTGGCGATAACAAGCAATGGCACACAAACAGAATCCGAATGAAAAAGTCATCTATGTAGGCGATTCGCGTATACGCAAACGCGAACATAACCCGAGTTACCCGGCGGATTACTCGGCTTATCCGGGCAAATCGGAAGCGTTCGTTCCGAACTTCCTGCTGAAGGAATGGATGGTCGGCGTTGTTGTACTGGTCGGCTTCCTCGTGCTCGTTATTTCCGAGCCGGCTCCGCTCGGTTATCCTGCGAATCCGCTGAACGGTTCCTTCATACCGGTTCCGGACTGGTACTTCCTATTTCTGTATCAGATGCTGAAATATCCGTATGCATCCGGAAGTTATGTAGGCTTCGGCGTCGTCTGCCTTTCCGGTCTGCCTTTCATCGCACTTCTGCTCGCTCCGTTCCTGGACAGCGGCAAAGAGCGCCGTTTCTATCGTCGGCCGATCGCTTCGTCCCTGATGCTGGTTTCGCTTGTAGCGGTGTGCTACCTGACGTGGGTGTCATGGGATCACTATCAGAGCGAACTGAGGGTCAACGGAGTCGTTCCGGAGGATGTCGAACGGGTTGCCAAAGCCCGGGAAGCGATTAGCAAAGGCTTGCCTCGACCGGTTCCGGGACGGGAGAAAATTCCGGCCATGGTGGCTGCCGACGATCCCGCTTTCAAGACGATGCAGAAAGCGCAATGTATCGCTTGTCACGGTACAGAGCTGGAAGGCGGAGCAGGACCTGCACTTCGGGGTGTGGGGGACAGGCTCAACAAACAGCAGATCCACGACACAATCATGAACGGACGCAACGCAATGCCGTCTTTCAAAGG
Organism: Cohnella sp.; assembly: GCA_028287445.1. Lineage (GTDB taxonomy): Bacteria > Bacillota > Bacilli > Paenibacillales > Paenibacillaceae > Cohnella. The sequence continues at coordinate 16,621 of JAQBPQ010000113.1, read as the reverse complement.
TCAGCTGTCGGATGCTCAAATCAGTGAGATCGCCACATGGCTTGAGAAACAAAAAGCCGGAGGCTGAGCCATACGATCGAGAGATAGCGGCACTTCGGTGCCGCTATTTCACTTTGTCTCTGCCAAGTGAATGAAAACTTCGAAGAGGTGATGAAGTTTGAGTCTTAGATGGTTCTGGTCGAAGGCAGTACTCTTGCATCCGTCTCTTCTGTGGCTGATGATGCTCATTTATATTCCCGGAACGGCTTACGGTTATTATTGGTATAAGGATCAGTTAATCAGCACATGGCATGAACACCCGCATTGGCAGATCGTGTTTGTGCCGGACAGTCCGAGCGCGTCGTTATTTTTTGCGATTGCGATGCTTTGGCTCTGGATTTCGCCGGATCCCCCGAGGGCAGGATGGGCCCGAGCCTTGCGAGGTGTCGTTGAGGCGCTGGGTGTGGTGACATCGGTCAAATACGGGGTGTGGGCAACGGCGATTATTTTTGCGGGTTATGCACAAGGATCACCGCTTGATTCGGTTTCTTGGATGCTCATCATCGGTCATTCCGCTATGGCCGTATGCGCGCTGTTTTATGCCCGCTTTTTCACTTTCAGCGGATTCGCGCTGCTTGCGGCTGCGGCCTGGACGTTCCTTAACGATGCAGTCGATTATACGTATCATGTGTTCCCGTATCTGCCGTACCAGTTGGATGACGATTTGACGGCGGTGTGCGTGTTCACTGTCCTGTTGACAGCGTTAAGTGTAATGGCTGCCGGGCTTGCGAGGTTTGTTCCCGCTGCATCAGGGATAGCGGACCGATAACGTTCGGACAACCTCTTCTAAACTCGGACATCCCCTCATACTCTAAGGGCAGGAGGGGATGTCCGTGTTTTGGGGGGATCGGCGGATGGGAAGTGAACGGGTGCGGATTCGAAGATCATGGCGGCTGAAGGTATCCCTACGGCGATATATCGCCATAGGAATAACGTCGGCGTTCGGATTCGGCATTATGGCAGCGACCTGGTATGCCGTTCCGGCATACGGCAACACCGTTCCGGCATCCGCTGCCCCGAAGACCGAGGCCCCCTCCCCCACGGGACTCCACGCTCCAGCCGAAGCGTTCCTGCGATCGGCGGAAGCTTTATATGATGCGGCGGTTCGCGGCGATACGTTTCAGACACGATTGTACTTGAGGCAGACGGAAGCCGAATTGCGAGCCCTTCCGATGCAGCGAATCGCGACCGCTGAAGGCATTGAAGCGTTGGCGCAAAGCGTCTCCCGTATGAAACGCACGGTGGCAGCCGTATCGACCGATCCTCAGAATTGGAAGGATGAGGCGGCTGAAATCCGGCTGGCCGCGGATGCTTTGGCTCATCCGGAAGCTCCGCTCTGGCACCAATACCGCAGGGTACTTGGGGAAGACGTCGCATCCTTGAGCGCTGCCATCCAAAAGGCGGGGGTGTCATCCGCGTCTTTGGCGAGTTTGAATCGACTGAAGGCACATTATGAGCTGATTCGTACTTCGGTGCTGCTTCATTCGGAAACTTTTTTGACGGAGAGGGCCGATTCAGTGCTGCGATATGCCCAGCGCCTTCTGGTCAACCCGAATACGGATCCCCGGCTGCTCACGAGATTAACACCATCTCTGCAGGAATCGATGGAGGGGTTGTTCCCGGTAAAAGAGAAAGACCAGGCGGCAGTCGTGACTCCGCTGGCCGGACCTCCATGGGGATGGTCGGCTTTTATGGGTACTTTTATCGTGTCGGTGCTCACATGGGTCGGATGGCGCCGCTATCAACGCATCGATCGGATCACTCCTCGCGAAACCCTTCCCCAAGAACGTCATGAACGTCGTTGATCACAATAAAAGCCCGTTTGTCGTGAAGACGGACGAGGCTTTTTAATTTGCGGATTTCGAAACGGCTGACCACGCAGTACACGATCGTTTTAGCGTCTTTGGAATAGGCGCCGATCGCAGGCATAAGCGTGACTCCTCGTTCCAATTGACTGGCGATGGCTGCAGCCAGGTTTTCCGGAGCGTCACAGATGATCGTAAATGCTTTGGCCGCATAAACGCCGTCCTGAATCGAATCGATGATTTTGGAGGCGATAAATACGCTGACAAGCGTATAGAGTACCTTCTCTTTCGGAATGAACAGGAGCGAAGCGCCCAGGATCGCCACATCCAGCACCAGCATGATCTGGCCCATGCTCCAGCCTCTCCAGCGGTGTACAATGCGAGCTATGATATCCACGCCTCCGGTCGTTCCCCCTGCGCGAAACACAAGACCGAGACCGGCTCCCAGCGTAACCCCGGCATACAATACAACAAGAATGGCGTCATGCTCCGTTCGGAAAGGAACGAACCAACCCATCGCCACTCCCTGTTCGAGGATCCAGAGGAACACAGACAGCAGTACCGTACCGCCGATCGTCAAAACCATGGCGCTGCGGCCTAGCTGCCGCCACCCGACCAAGAAGAGAGGGATATTGATGACCAATATCGAGACGGAAACCGGGATGCCCGCCGCATAATTCAGCAGTACAGAGATGCCGGTAACTCCGCCTTCCATAAGCAAATTCGGCAATATGAAATATTGCAGACCAAAAGCGTATATCGCCGTGCCGATAGCGACCATGCTCCAAGTACGGGCAGTGTTCCATAGACGTTCTTTATTCACAGGGGGTGATCCTCCTTGAGGTGGCCGGTTGAGGCGGAAAAATGGATTTGTTTTCGACAACATCTTAGGCTAACATAGGAATAAACCTGATGGAAAGGAAGCGGAACATGGGAGAATCCGGCCTCGCCGGCCTGCCCCTCGCCGACAAATCATTGTCTGATATCCAGCGCGAGGTGGATGCCTACATATCGCAATTTAAGGAAGGCTACTTCTCCCCCTTGTCCATGCTGGCCCGGATGACGGAAGAAGTGGGCGAACTGGCTCGGGAGGTTAACCACCTGTATGGAGAGAAACCGAAGAAAAAGGATGAAGCGGAAAACTCCATTGAGATGGAACTGGGCGATGTATTCTTTATCGTCTTATGCTTCGCGAATGCTTTGGGGCTCGATCTGACGGAAGCCCACAACCGCGTCATGCATAAATTCAATACGCGCGATGCCGGCCGGTGGACGAAGAAGGACACCGAAAACGTGTAGATTTCATATGCTGTACCATCCTCGGACGAGAACGAAAGGAGGGTGGTCGGCATGGACGGGGACACGTTTCTCCGACAGGCGTACGACGCCATTTTTCACGGGGATTTCGAATCCGCGGTCCACTGGTTTGTTCAGGCGATTGAACAGGAGCCCGATAACGCGTCCTTTTATTATAAAGCGTCGATCACTTGCGCGAGAAGCGGTAAAATGCCGCTGGCGGAAACATATGCCAAACGGGCGGTCGAACTTGATCCTAAAAACCCGGATTACTCCTTGAATTATCAGATGATCGAGGCCAAACGATTCATTGCGGAAGCCCGCGCCCTCCTCAGCACAACTGTGCAGGATGTTGAGCAAGCCAAACCTCTTCTGCTGGACGCGGTGCTGTTGGATCCGCTTGCTGTGGAGGCCAAGCTGCTTCTCGGGCTGGTTTGTCGGATTCAAGGCGATTACCGAAGCGCCATCGCCTATCTCCAAGACACCCTGTTGCTGGATCCGCAGTTGGATGAAGCTAAGCGTCTGCTTCAAGAAACCAGGGCTGAACGGAGACGTCTTCTTCGTTCGCAATTTCGTTCCACACCTAAAAGAAACAGGTGATATCATTGTCCGAACGCATTAAAATAGCCGTAGCCGGCGCCAGCGGTCGTATGGGCCGCGAAGTCATCCGCATGGTTTTGGAAGACGACCAGTTGCAGCTGGTCGCGGCCATCGCCAGATCGGCAGGCCCGGTTGATGCCGGAAGTCTGGTGGGTAAACCCGGCATCGGCATCATGGTCGTATCCGATTTATCCGCCGCTTTGGATGCCGCACGACCCGATGTGCTGGTCGACTTCACCAGCCCGAAATCAGCGATGCCCAACACGGAGACGGCGATTGCCCATGGCGTTCGCCCGATTATGGGCACAACGGGCTTTACGCCCGAGCAGATCACTGAGTTGGACAAGCAATGCCGCGACAAGGGTATCGGAGGTCTCATCGCTCCTAATTTTAGTATCGGGGCCATCTTGATGATGAAATTCTCGTCCATGGCTGCCAAATATTTTCCCCATGTGGAAATCATCGAATACCATGGCGACCAGAAATTGGACGCGCCGTCCGGCACATCGATCAAAACGGCCGAGTGGATTGCCAAGGCCCGCCAGGAACTTCGGCAGGGCAACCCAAGCGAGGAAGAAGTGATCGAAGGAGCCCGCGGAGGTTATTACAACGGGTTCCGTATACATAGTGTGCGCTTACCTGGAGTTTTCGCGCAGCAGGAAGTCATCTTCGGCGCTTTCGGTCAAACGTTAAAGATTCGTCACGATTCTTTCGATCGCGCAGGTTATATGCCGGGTGTGAATACAGCGATCAAAAAAATTATGTCCGTAACCGGCATGGTATATGGATTCGAGCACTTTTTGGACTAACACTTACGGACAAGCCCGTATCCTTCACGAGTGCTGGAGAGGAGAAGTTGTTTTGAAGATGGATATCGCATTAATTGCGCACGACCGCAAAAAAGACGAGATGGTCAACTTCGTTATCGCCTATGAGCATGTGCTCAAACCGCATCGGCTCTATGCGACCGGCACAACGGGACAACGGATTATGGACAGCACGACGCTGATCTTGCATCGCTTCATGTCCGGTCCGTTAGGAGGCGATCAACAGATCGGCGCCCGGGTGGCGGAGAATACGATGGATTTGATCATCTTTTTGCGAGATCCACTAATGGCTCAGCCCCACGAGCCGGATATCACCGCGCTTCTGCGGCTCTGCGATGTTCAGGGCATTCCGCTGGCCACGAACGTAGCCACGGCGGAATTGCTGATCAAGGCGCTGGAACGCGGCGATTTCGCATGGAGGGAACTCGTCCACAAGTACAAGCCGGGGGCCCCCGAATGAGCGGAGAACGTCATGATGGGCTGGATTTGCTCGTGTTCGCCGCCCATCCGGATGACGCCGAAATCGGCATGGGCGGGACGATCGTTAAGCATGTTCGGGCAGGCCGTAAAGTCGGACTTATCGATCTCACCTATGCGGAGATGTCCTCGAACGGCGATGTTGAAACGAGGCAGCGCGAGGCGGCTGAGGCGAGCCGTTTGTTAGGACTAACGGTAAGGGAAAATCTCGGTTTGCCTGACCGTCAGCTGGCTTCCGTGCCGGAACAGCTCGATAAAATGGTGTCCGTTATCCGAAAATACCGTCCGCGCCACGTTTTCGCACCCTATTTTATCGACCGCCATCCCGATCACATGAACTGCAGCCGGATGGCCGAGGAAGCGGTATTTAACGCCAAGCTGCGCCGCTATTTACCGGAAGAACCGGCATGGACCGTTGAAACGCTGTACTATTACTTTATCAATGATATGCACCCTCCGGGGCTCATCGTCGATATCAGCGATGTGCAGGAGCAGAAGATGGCCGCTCTTCGTGCCTACCGTTCTCAGTTCGAGCCGGGCCGCCATCAGCCGGACTGGGTGGAGACACCGCTTACCCGGGGATATTTGGACAATGTCGTCGCCCGGGACCAACTGTTTGGTCAGCCGAATCGGCTCGCCCACGCCGAAGGGTTCATCGCCAAAGGAGCCGTTCGGGTCGACCTTTTCTAGGTCCGCGAATACATCCTGCGGCAAGAAAGCAAGCTGTTGGGGAATAGAATCGTGATAGGCCTCGTGAGATGACGGCCGGTCGAAGCCTCAACAGATCGTATAGTCGTAACCGAATTGGAGGAATCCCGATGAAACGGCCGCTCAAAATCGGCATTACCTGTTATCCGTCGCTCGGAGGTTCCGGCGTTGTGGCGACGGAACTGGGCAAAATTTTGGCCGAAAAAGGTCACGAAATTCATTTTATTACGCACAGCATTCCGTTCCGGCTCGGTAAATTCCACCGCAACATTTTTTATCATGAAGTAGAAGTGACCGATTACTACGTTTTCCGCTATCCTCCTTACGATTTATCGCTCGCCAGTAAAATGCACCAGGTGGCGCAGCTGCAGGGCTTGGATATTTTGCATGTACATTATGCCGTTCCCCACGCCATTTGTGCCTATTTGGCCAAAGAGTTGTCCGGCGACCAGCTCAAGGTTGTCACGACGCTTCATGGCACCGACATAACGGTTCTCGCGCAAGACGAGGGACTCAAGGATATGATCCGGCTCGGCATCCGGAAGAGCGACGCGGTTACGGCGGTCAGCATGGATTTGATCAAGGAGACACGGGAGCTGTTGGATATATCGGAGCCGATCGACTTGACGTACAATTTCGTGGACAAACGGATTTATTATCCTCGGGAGTGCACGGATTTGCGCCGCGATTACGCTGAGCCGCACGAGAAGGTGCTGATGCACATCTCCAATTTCCGGCCTGTGAAGCGGACGGCCGACGTGGTCGACATTTTCGCTCATGTGAATGCCAAGGTGCCTTCCAAGCTGCTGCTGGTCGGAGAAGGGCCGGATTTGCCGAAACTGCAGACCAAGATCGCCAACATGGGCTTGACGCATAAAGTGCATTTTATGGGCAAACAGGACGATGTCGCGCAGGTCGTATCGATGGCTGATTTGATGCTGCTGCCTTCGGAAAAAGAGAGTTTCGGCTTGGTCGCGCTTGAGGCGATGGCCTGCGGCGTTCCGACGATCGGGTCGTTGGCCGGGGGAATCCCGGAATTGGTTCAGCATGGGGTTACCGGTTACCTTGCGCCGATCGGTCATACGGAAGAAATGGCCGGGTATGCGGTAGAGTTGCTTCAAGATCCGGTTCGATATGCAAATTTTCGCGAGGCTTGCCTGAAACGGGCACGAACGGAGTTTTGCGACGAACGGATTACCAAGCAATACGAGGAAATTTATTATCGGGTGCTGGGGATTCCGGCGGAATTGCCTGAACCTGTCTGCAAGGTTTAAACGACGGCGGTTTCGGCGGTGTCCGGACGCTCGGTTCGGAGGTGAGATGGCGATGGCGGACGAAGGAGAGGCGCTGTGGGCGGCAGGCCTGGAAGTGATCCGCATCCTGCGGGACCGCGGACATGAAGCCTATCTGGTCGGGGGTTGTGTACGCGACCGTTTGCTGGGTCGTCCCTTACACGACATCGATATCGCCACCTCCGCGCTTCCGGAGGAAGTGACGGGGATCTTCCCCCGTACCGTGCCGACGGGTTTGAAACATGGAACGGTGACGGTTCTTGAGGGCGGACGGATTTTCGAGGTGACCACGTTTCGAACGGAGTCCCGGTATTCGGATGCCAGACGTCCGGATGAGGTGGCGTTCGTGGATGAGCTCCGGGAAGATTTGGCGCGCCGGGATTTCACGATCAATTCGTTGGCCGTCGACCTGAACGGCGAGGTTGTCGATCTGTTCGACGGGCGGAAAGACTTGGCCGACGGGATCATCCGCTGTGTCGGCAACGCCAGTGTCCGCTTCGGCGAAGATGCACTGCGCATGCTCCGAGCGATTCGATTCGCGGCGGAGTTCGGATTCGACATGACCTTAACCGTATGGCGAGGGTTGCGCGGTCAGGCGGAGAGACTGCGCTTTGTCGCGATGGAACGCGTGGGATCGGAATGGGACAGAATGATGGCCGGGAGCGATCCGGACCGCGCCTGCGGGCTGCTTCTTCGCAGCGGACTTCTGGCCTGCGTGAAGGAGCCGCTGCCGGAAACCGTTGTCGGCAGGAAAGCGGCGAACATGCGATGGAGACAGTGTGAGGAGTATCGAAGTCTCCGTGACATTGGGGAGACGGAGGTGCGGTGGGCGGCCTTTATCGCGCAGAAGGGTGCGTCTGCTGAAGAAGCGCGGCTGCTCTGCCGCACGCTGCGTTTCAGCGGAAAACGGGAGGTCCGGATTGCGGCCGCTGTTGCGTTTGATCGGAAGATGATGATGTCGTCGCCTGAGCGGTCTGCGTTTATTACGGCTATTCTTGATTCCGGACGAGCTGCCGCCGTGGATTGGCTGGAGATGATTAGCCACCAGCAACCCTATCGTGAGTGGTTGACGGAGTTGACCGTCACCACGATGGGACAACTGGCCGCCAAAGGTGATGAACTGGCTCGAAGTGTGGGCAAACCGGCGGGTCCTTGGGTGGCTCATCTTTTGCGCCGTTTACTGGAAGAGGTTGCACACGGGCGGCTTCCGAATGAGAAGGATTCGCTGCTTCGGGCTGCGGCGGAGTTGGCGAACTCCAATAAAGTCTGAGGGTTCAATGACTTAGGATCCGTACACGGAGAGGTGGAACCGTATTGACTCAAGTTGTTACTTTGTTGAGACTACTCGAAGCCGAAAGCGGAGAGTATGTCTCAGGCGAAGAAATCAGCCGTAAGCTGAACGTCAGCCGAACCGCCGTCTGGAAACAAATTCACAAGTTGGAGGCGGAAGGCTATGTCATCGACGCGGTACCCCGGCTTGGCTATCGGCTGAAGGGCCGGCCTTCCCGCCTCTCTCTGCCCGAGCTGCTGCCGATGCTGCGTACGCATGTTTTCGGACGAAACCTGAAACTGATGGAGGAGGTCACTTCCACTCAGGACGAACTAAGAAAACTGGCGGAGGAAGGGGCGCCGGAAGGCACGCTCGTCATTGCCGAACTGCAGACGAAGGGCAGAGGACGAATGGGACGATCTTGGCTGTCGCCTGCGGGCAAAGGAGTGTGGATGAGTCTGCTGCTTCGGCCGCAAGTTCCGCTGCAACACACACCGCAACTCACCTTGCTGGCAGCTGTGGCGCTGAGTCGGGCTATCAGCAAAGTCGTTCCGCTCGACATTGGCATCAAATGGCCAAACGATCTGCTCGTGCAGGGACGGAAAATTAGCGGTATTTTGCTGGAATCGGCGGCGGAAGACGAACGGCTGCGGTATGTGGCCGTCGGTATGGGCATTTCGGCTAATCTGGACGAGGAAGATTACCCGGAAGAGCTTCGGGGGAAGGCCGTGTCGCTCAAGATGGCGTCGGGTCAACCGGTGAATCGCGCGGAATTGATCGCCGTCGTGTTGGACGAGTTTGAACGCTTGTACGTGTTGTATCAAGAGCGGGGATTCGCTCCGATTCGGTCGCTGTGGGAAGCTCACACGGTGACGTTGAACAAACCGGCGCTGCTGAACACTCCCCAAGGCCAGGTGGAAGGCGTTCCGGAGGGCTTGGACGATTCCGGCGGTCTGCTCGTACGGATCGCGGACGGATCGGTAAGGACTGTCTACTCCGCAGAATTGGGCGATTCGACGGACCGCTAGCCCGCGGAACTCCATGGACTCCCATTTGGTTTCATGATATACTGGATTCCGCAAGGGGGTATCGGTTATTGACGAACGAACCGCACTTGCAGGGAACGCTGATCGCTTAGCCATCCTAACCGAATACCGTCTTAGATTCGCGGCGGATTCTGCTCAGAGCCGAAGGGACCGAGACAGAAGGACGTGATCGACGTTCGATGTTGACAAACCTTTTTGCGTTGGGCAAAATGGTTTTTTCCCGTTTTACGGACATTTGAAGGAGGACCATCCACTCCAAGGAGGACCATCCATGAGACAAGCGTTAACCATTCCTAAAATAAAAGCGATGAAAGCGGCAGGCAAACCGATTGCCATGCTGACCGCCTACGACTATCCCTCGGCTATGCTGGCGGAAGAAGCAGGCGTAGATATGATCCTGATCGGCGATTCCCTTGGCAACGTCGTGCTCGGTTACGAGACGACATTGCCGGTAACGCTGGACGACATGATTTATCATACCCGTGCGGTCGTGCGTGGCGCGCCAGGCACGATGATCGTGACGGACATGCCTTTTGCCACCTACCGGCTGGGGCCGGAAGAGACGCTGCGCAATGCCGCCCGCATCATGCGTGAAGGCGGCGCCCATGCGGTGAAGATGGAAGGCGGCGCCGATTTGGCGGAAGAAATCCGACGCTTGACGTCCGCGGGAATTCCCGTGATCGGCCACCTCGGACTGACTCCTCAATCGGTACACCAAATCGGCGGCTATAAGGTGCAAGGCAAAGACCGCTGGGAAGCGGAACGCCTGCTGGAGGACGCCAAAGCATTGGAGCAAGCCGGTGTGTTCGCCATCGTGCTGGAACTCGTGACCGAGCCGCTGGCCGCGGCCGTGACCAAATCCGTCCGCGTACCGACGATCGGTATCGGGGCGGGGCAAAGCTGCGACGGGCAGGTGCTTGTCTACCATGACCTTATCCGATACGGATCGGGCATTCGTGACAAACGATTCGTCAAAACGTATGCAAACGTCGGCGAAACGATTCGTACCGCCATTTCCGAATACGTAAACGACGTCAAAACCCGAAGTTTTCCGGAAGACAAACACGGCTTCCCGTTAGACGACGAATTGACCAAAGCATCGGCCTCATCTTCCCGGCTGTACGGAGGAGAAACCAAATGACACCGAGAATCGTTCGGCGTATCGCCGAACTCCGGGAGGAAGTCGCCGGCTATCGGCGCCAACAACCCGAAGCTGCCCGTGTGGGATTGATTCCGACCATGGGTTATCTTCATGAAGGACATGCAAGCTTGATACGACGTTCGGCACAAGAAAACGGACTCACGGTCTTGAGTATTTTCGTGAACCCGCTGCAATTCGGTCCGAATGAGGACTACAACCGGTATCCGCGTGACGAAGGAAGGGACATCGCCTTGGCTTCGGCCTCGGGGGCGAACGTGGTGTTTATCCCGACGGAGGAAGAAATGTACCCCGAGCCTATCCGGACCACGGTCAGCGTCTCCGGTCTAACCGACAGGCTGTGCGGGGCGAGCCGGCCCGGTCATTTTGACGGCGTGGCCACGATCGTGTCCAAGCTGTTCCACATCGTGCTGCCTGATCATGCTTATTTCGGGTTGAAGGACGCCCAGCAAGTGGCGGTCGTCGCCCGCATGACCCGAGACTTGAATCTGCCCATTGATATCGTGCCTTGCATGACGGTGCGTGAGATTGACGGGCTTGCCCTCAGTTCCCGGAACATTTATTTGAACCATGAAGAACGCAGCCAGGCGCTCGTCTTGTCGCAGTCGCTGTCTCAAGTGCCCGGTTGGATCGAAGACGGGATGACGGAAGCCGAATTGGTGGTCCGCATTCGCGGCAAAATCCGGTCGCAGCCGCTCGCGGATATCGAATACGCCGAGGTGTTGACGTTTCCGGATTTGACGCAGCCGAGTGCGGACCGCCCGCTCCGGGACTCCAAGGAGCCGCTTCTGGTAGCTCTAGCCGTACGTTTCGGAAAAACCCGGCTTATTGATAATGTGCTCTTGTTTCCTTCGGAGGTGAAGTAACATGTTTCGCCAAATGATGAAATCTAAAATTCACCGGGCTACCGTAACGGAAGCGAATCTGAACTATGTGGGCAGTGTGACGATCGATCAAGATTTAATGGAACTGGTCGACATTTTGCCCGACGAGAAAGTGCAGATCGTGAATAATTACAATGGGGCCAGGTTCGAGACTTATGCCATTCCCGGAACGCGGGGTTCCGGCGTCATCTGCTTAAACGGCGCCGCGGCGCGTCTTGTCCAGCCCGGCGATCAAGTCATTATTATCAGCTACGGCTTTGTCAGCGAGGAAGAAGCACGGACGCATAAGCCCAAAATTGCCATTATGGATGAAGCCAATCGAACGGTTCAAATACTGGCGGATGAGCCGCATTCGACCGTGTTGAAACGCGTATGAAAGCATCCCCCGATACGCAGAATGAGCAGTACAGCCACCACTGCGACAAGGGGGAACATCCATGTCCGTCATCCGGCAATGGTTCGCGGCCCTGCACGAGACACTCGACCAACTGATCCTCCGGTATCCGGAGGCCACCGGTGAAGAACGAGTCCGATTGCAGGAACAATGGCAGATGCTCAAAACGTTCAGCGACGAAACCGTGGAGAATTGGCTGCAACTGGAAGAGAAAATGTCCTTATTCTGTGAGATTCAGCAGCAAGGTGCCGTTATACAAGAACCTGAGGAATTACTCGGTGCGTTCCAAAAGGGCCAAGGTTATTTTAAGCTCCACATGTTTAACCAGGCGGCGGAACAACTGGAGTGTACCGTTCAACTGTTTCCGGACATGTTGTCGGCAAGGCTGTATCTGGCGATGTCCCGCATGCATCTTAAACAATGGGCGGAGGCCCAGCGTCATTTTCGGCTAATCGCTGCTTTGGCGGAGGAAGCCAAGCTGCAAGCCATCGCCTACAATGCGCTGGGCTGCATTCAAGCTGTGTTTGCCCATCTGGATCAGGCCCAGCAACTGTTCCGCAAAGCGTTGGAGGCGGATCCTTCTTTCACTGAGCCGAGGCAGAACTTAGAATGCTGCCGTTCAGGTGGAGGGGAGCTTCAGTTGCAATTTGGAAGCGCGGAGCTGCAGGCTGCAGGTCTGAGTTGATCGGCAGGATGCCCAGGAAAGGAAGTCAGTCATGAAATTCGCCGTGCTCGATTTTGAGACGACGGGCTTATCATCCGATAAAGACGAAATTATCCAGGCGGGACTCGCGGTCATTGACGAAGCGGGTACCGTCTTTTCCTCGTTCGCCAGCTTGGTTCGTCCGGATAAACCCATTCCTGCGGAGATTAGCCGACTCACGCGCATTACCGACGACGATGTGCAGGATGCGCCTCAAATCGAAGATGTACTCGCCCAAATGGTGCCGTTGCTCCAGGACGCTGTGCTGGTTGGCCACAATGTGGAATTTGACGCGCGATTCTTGCAAACCGCTCTGGATCGGAGCGGTTATTTGCCGTTTACCGGCCGAATGGTGGACACGGTCGATTTGACCCGGCTTATGTTCCCCACATTGCCTTCTTATCAGCTGTCTTCTTTAACGCAATCATTCGGTATCGTACACGATCGTCCTCACCAGGCCGACAGCGATGCGCTGGCCACAGCGGAAGTGCTGCGGATCGGGATGGACAAATTGCGCAGCCTTCCGCTTGTTACCTTGCAGCGCCTGAATATGCTGTTCGATCCCGACCGCAACGATTTGGGCTGGTTGATCGCTCTATCGTTGCAAGAGCGGGAAATCCGTCTTCCAGTCGAGGAACAAGGTTACCATTATCACCGTCAATTCGCGATGAAAGTCGGCGACTGGAACGAAGATATGCCCGCCGCTCGAGACAAAGAAGCGGAAGAAACTGCTCGTTCACTAGCGGATATGCCTTTCGAGGCGTTCGCCGAGGAAGTGCGGAATCGCCTGAAACAACGGCTGCCTGCCTATGAGGAGAGAGAAGGGCAGGACATTATGTTCGGCGAGGTGCTCGAAGCGCTCGAGCACGATTCTCACTTGTTGGTGGAAGCCGGAACGGGTACGGGCAAATCCCTGGGGTATTTGCTTCCCTCTCTCTATTATGGACTCCGCGACTCCAAAAAAATCGTCGTCACCACCCACACGATCCAACTTCAAGAGCAGCTCCGTCAGCGGGACTTGCCGTTGTTGCAGGAAGTGCTGCCGGTACCTTTTAAGGCGGCAGTTTTTAAGGGCCGGAGCAATTATCTATGCCTTCGGAAGTTTGAGGGCAGGGTGTCCGTTCCGGATTATGCCCTTGGACCGGAAGAAGCGGTGAGTCGCGGCGCGATGACCGTGTGGCTCTCGGAGACAAAGCACGGTGAAGGAGAGGAATTGAACCTTGGCCGTTCCAAGGAAGAATGGGACGCGGTGGCCAGCGACACGGCATCCTGTTTGAACCGCTCTTGTCCGTGGTTCCACAAATGTTTCTATCATAGAGCCCGTAATGACGCCACCAAATCCGATTTGATCATCACGAACCATGCGCTCGTCTTTACCGATATGCGCGCCGAACATCGCTTGCTTCCTGCTTACGAGAAATTGATCGTAGATGAGGCTCACCATCTCGAAGAAGTGGCCAGTCAGCATCTGGGGCAAAAAACCGGATACACTTCGCTCACCGTGCCTCTGCAGCGGTTATGGCGGGACGCCAGGAGCGGGCTGTTGTCACAGTTAACCGGTGTCCTCGCGTCCATAGGGCACGAGCAGTCTGCAGCGTGGATCGAGAAGGTGGAGATGCTCTCGCCGAAGCTTCACGAAATCCGTGAGGCCTGGGAGCGGTGGACGGAAGCCTTATTCGGGCTTCTCGCTTCCCATGCGGCAACGGATGAGTCCGGCAATTTTACGCTTCGTCTGAAAGCCGATGCGCTGCCGTCCGGCTGGGAAGCCATCCGGATCGATGGAGAAAACGTGATCCAGCTGCTTTCCGATTTTATTCGGCCCATGGAGAAGCTCTCGGTAGAAATAAGGGAAGAGACCGATGAATATGCGCTTCAATCGCTGCTGACCGACCTTGGAGGTGTGGTGAAGGATATGGCTGCCGTACGTGCCGACACCGGCTCCTTCATTTCACTCGGTGAGAAGAACTTTGTATACTGGGCGGAAGGTCATTCTCAATATCGGGGTCGATCGGTGTGGATGTACGGAGTGCCTGCGGATGTGAGCGGGTTGCTCAAAGAAGGGCTGTTCGATCGCAAGGAGAGCGTCGTCATGACATCCGCAACTTTAACCGTCGACAAATCGTTTCAGTACGTGACGGAACAACTCGGACTCACCGAAGCGCACAAAGACGGCAGACTTCGCACCGCACTGCTTCCTTCGCCGTTTCATTACCGGGAACAGGCGCTCGTGCTCATTCCGAGAGATTTTCCCGGCATCAAGGGACGTGACGGCGATCCGTTGTTTGTGAAAGCACTGACCGAATCGCTTCGGGATGTCGCTCGCACGGTGGGCGGCAAGACGTTGGTACTCTTTACTTCGCATCGGATGCTCAAATCGGTTTACGGCCCACTCAAGGAAAGCCTGGAGCCTTCCGGCATTCAAGTGCTGGGACAAGGGATCGACGGCTCCAGCCGAAGCCGGCTGACCAAACAATTTCGTGAACAACCCGCTTCCGTTCTGCTCGGCACCAGCAGTTTTTGGGAAGGGGTAGATTTGCCGGGTGATGCCCTCACCTGTCTGGCCATCGTCCGGCTGCCGTTTCAGCCGCCGAATCATCCGGTAGTCGAAGCGAAGTCGGAAAAGCTGCAGGCGGAGAAGAAAAATCCGTTCATGAAGCTGTCCCTGCCGCAAGCGGTGATCCGGTTTAAACAAGGATTCGGCAGGCTGGTCCGGACGGCCACCGATCGGGGGATCGTCATCCTGTACGATACCCGGGTCATTGACACGAACTATGGCAAATACTTTTTGTATTCGCTGCCTGGTCCGAAGATGGAACATCTGCCGACGATGGCCATCGCGGACCGGGTGCGGGAATGGCTGGCGCCTCGGGAGAACGGCGAAGGAGGAGAAGCCGGATGAAGCCGGATAAAATATCGGAAGCGGTCGTTCGCCGTCTCCCCGTGTACTTGCGTTATTTGAACGAATTAAGTCTGTCCGATGTCCAAACCGTTTCTTCCCAGGATCTCGGAGATAAGTTGAATCTGAATCCCGCCCAAATCCGTAAGGACCTCGCTTATTTCGGCGAGTTCGGCCGCAAGGGCGTCGGATATAATGTGGCCTATCTCATCGAGAAAATCCTGCAGATTCTCAAACTGGATCAAACGCTTGGCGTTGCGCTTGTCGGAGCGGGCAACCTTGGACGCGCTTTGTGCAACTATAATATGTATACGAAGGATAACATGAAAATTGTGGCCGTTTTCGACGCGGACGTGAACAAGACGGGCGGTCGGATCAGTCATCTGACCGTCCAGCCGATGGATGACCTCAAGGAAACGGTGGACCGGCTGGGCATTACAATCGGCATCATTACGGTGCCGGCGATGGAAGCGCAGAAAGTGGCGGACCGCTTTGCGGCGGCCGGGATCAAGGGGATTTTGAATTTCGCCCCTGCCGTATTGAAAGTGCCGGCGGGCGTCCGAATCCATTATGCCGATTTTACTGCGGAATTGCTCAGCTTGGCTTACTACATGGACTATGAGAAGCGCATGGAAGAAGGGAAAGTCGACGAATGAAAAGATGGCTGATCCGCAATGGATATTTTGTCACCATGGATGGGCAGCGCCCGTTGATGCAAGGTTGGATGTCGATCGAGGGAACGTTGATCGCCGATATGGGAGATGGGGAACCTTCTGCGGAGGTTGTCGAGGCGGCACAGGACGTGTTCGATGGACGCGGCCTGCTGTTTATGCCCGGTCTGATCAACACCCACGGCCATGCTGCCATGTCGTTGCTGCGCGGTTACGCGGACGATCTTGTCCTGCAGGATTGGCTGCAAAATCACATGTGGCCGATGGAAGCGAAGTTTAGTGGTGATGACGTCTATTGGGGGACGGCACTCGCCGCCGCCGAAATGCTCAAAAGCGGAACCACGACGTTCCTCGACATGTACGATCATATGAACCGGGTCGGGGAAGTTGTGGACACGTCCGGCATGCGCGCCGTACTGACACGCGGTGTCATCGGGTTGTGTCCGAAGGACGTCCAAAAAGCGAAACTTCAAGACGCGATATCTTTCGCCCAGGAATGGCACGGCGCAGCCGATGGACGAATCACGGCGATGATGTCTCCTCACGCTCCCTAT